>JBKJPR010000135.1:0-4540 GCA_046594275.1 Sediminibacterium sp. | reverse complement strand
AAAAGAAAAATACACAGGTTTTACCGGCTATGCTGATTTCAGGCAGATGCTGGAACGGAAAGATATTGATGCCATCGTTATTGCCACACCCGATCACTGGCATGCGGTGCAGGCTGTGATGGCCGCCAATGCAGGCAAACACGTGTATTGCGAAAAACCCATGGCGCATACTGTGGCTGAAGGCCGCGCCATGGTAAATGCAATGCAAAAAAATAAAGTGATTTTCCAAACCGGCAGCATGCAACGCTCCTGGGACAAATTCCGGCAAGCCTGTGAACTGGTGCGTAACGGATACCTTGGCCAGGTGAAGGAAGTGCTGGTGAATGTAGGCGACCCGGGCATAGCCTGCCAGCTTCCTTCCTTAGCGGTTCCATCTTATCTTGATTGGGAGGGATGGGTAGGGCCGGCAGAATTCAAGCCTTTTAATCCTGAACTCTCTCCACCGGTAGAGCAGGATATCTATCCGCACTGGCGCAATTATAAAGAATATGGCGGCGGTATTTTAAGCGACTGGGGCGCTCATATGTTTGATATAGCGCAATGGGCGCTTGGTATGGACAGAACAGGGCCGGTAAAATTCATCCCGCCTCCTGATAATGCTACCAAAGGCCTCGCCATGATCTATGGAATCGGGATCGTGATGAAACATGTTGATTTTGGAAGAGGCTTTGCTGTCCGATTCATTGGTGAAAAAGGAACCTTAGACATCAGCCGCGACTTTATTGAAAGCAACCCAGCCAATATTGCTACTGCTACCCTGGGCAGTAATGATACGCGGTTATATTACAGTGATGACCATTATAAGGACTGGCTGGATTGCATCAAAACCGGTAAACAGCCGATCTGTGATGTGGAAACAGGGCATCGCACCAGCAGTGTTTGTTGCCTGGCAAATATTGCGTATTGGCTGAGAAGGCCGCTTAACTGGGATCCGAAAAGAGAACAGTTCAGAAATGATGAGGAAGCGAATGCATTGCTCAAACCAGCTATTCGCGGAGAGTGGAAATTATCATAAAAGGGTGGCTAAGGCAAATAATAAGAACCTATTAAGAAGCTGTTTGAGTTAGTAATATAAAGTAAGTTAAGAAGCATTTTTCGCCACAGATTACACAGATTTTCACAGATTTTTTCTGTGCTAATCTGTGTAATCTGTGGCAATGGGTTTAAAATATAATTAACTCAAACAGCTTCTAAACCTTTAGTAGACATTAATTATTAATGACCCGTCATGTTTATTTACAACGTAACCACCAAAATAAACTGGCACATCCATGATGCCTGGGTGAAATGGATGAAAGGGAAACATATTCCCGATGTAATGAAAAGTGGGTATTTCACCGGTTACCGGTTTGTGCGGATATTGGAGACAGACGACAGCGAAGGGCCCACCTACGCTTCACAGTTCTTTACCGAAACCCTTGATCACTACAGGAGTTACCTTGAATTGTATGCACCGGATTTGCGAAAAGACGTTTTAGACAACTGGGGAGATAATTTCATCAGTTTCCGCTCATTAATGGAAGTTGTGAATTGAGTGTGGAAACTTTATCTATTTCATTTTGGTAATCACAAATCTTCCTTATATTCCTCTGGAACCCGCTTGGGCATTGAATTACAGCTTATTTATCCGGAAAGCCTTACCCAGCAAGCATTTCAGGGCAAATAGTTGAATACGAAAACAGTTATATATCAAATAATAATCGGCTGAAATCCTTTATACATAGGGGTTTTGCACGAAACAAAAGAAAGTAAAAATTAAAGAAAATATTTTGCTGATCGGGAAAAGCGAATAAATTTGTTGTTGTTATTAAAAACATTAAAAACACATCTATGAACAAAGCTGAATTAATTGCTCAGATCGCTGATGATGCCGGCGTAACAAAAACACAGGCAAATGCTGCACTGGATTCTTTTATTGGTGCCGTTACCAAAACTTTAAAAAAAGGTGACAAAGTAACTTTGGTTGGTTTTGGCACTTTTTCTGTGTCCAAGCGTGCTGCACGTACAGGCCGTAACCCACAAACGGGCGCTGCTATCAAGATCAAAGCCAAGAAAGTTGCCAAATTCAAAGCAGGTAAAGAATTAAGCGGTAAGCTCTAATTTTTGACCAAAAAGAATTGAACCCCCGCTTATTGCGGGGGTTTTTCTATTTTTGCACCTTATTCATTATTCATTCTTAAAAAACAGACCATGGGCAGAGGTGATAAAAAAACCGCAAAAGGCAAAAGATTTCAGGGTTCATTTGGCAAAAGCAGACCGGCTAAACCGGCCAAAGCCAAAAAGGCCGAAGTGGCAGTGAAAGCATCTTAATAGGTTGCTCCTGCCCTGGCAGGAGGGAAATTTTGGAATTGTAATTCAATTTCAAAATTTCCTAATTCCAACATTTCAAACTCTTTTCTTTCCCCCTGCTATTTCGTCAATAGCCAGCACGAGTTTATCAAGGTCCTGTATTTTTGTATAGACATGGGGCGTAATGCGCACACAGGAAATATTTTCCCAGACAATTCCTACCGTATGTATCTTATAGGTATTAAATAAAGCATTGTCGAGCTCCCCGGGTGTCATGCCATCAACGGTTACCCCGCAGATGGCGCAGGCATATTCGGGTTTGAAGGAGGTATGAATTTTTACTTTGGGTATGTCTTTTACTTTCATGGCCCAATAGTTTTTCAGGTACCTGATCCGCTCTTCTTTTCTTTTGCTGCCAATCGCATTCTGGAAATTTACCGCTTCCCCAATTCCCTGTTCTATCGGAAAGCTCCGCGTACCAAGGGTTTCGAACTTGCGGATGTCCTCACTCCGGGGTTTATCATTACATACCAGGGGCCATATCTTCCCGATCTTTTCTTTTTTTATCCATAGCATCCCACTACCAATAGGCGCGCTTAAAAACTTGTGCAGGCTGGTTCCGAAATAATCACATTCCAGATCGGGTATCGCAAAATCGAGGAGCCCGAATGAATGTGCACCATCTACCAATACTTCAACTCCTCTTCGTTTTGCCATCTGTGATATTTTCTTTACAGGAAGTATCTGTCCAATCCAGTTAATGATATGGGTCAGATGCAGCAATTTTGTTTTTGGCGTGATGGCTTTCTCAAAAGCCGACACGATCTCTTCATCATTTTCGATGGGGAAATGAAAATTTAATTGTGTGTACACAATCCCTTCCCGTTCTACCCGTTGCCGCCAGGCATTAATCATATTCGGGTAATCCTGTTTGGTGCCGATCACTTCATCGCCTGCTTTCAGGTCCAATCCGAAGATCACAGTATTCAGCGCTTCTGTGGCATTCCGGTTCACTGCAATTTCTTCGGGGGAGCAACCGGCTAATAGGGCCAGTTTCTGCCGCAAGGGCTCCCTACCCTGGTCAAGTATCCGCCACATATAGTAAGAAGGGCCCTGGTTGGTGAGCTTATTATAACTTTCCACTGCCTCCTGCACCACTTTAGGGGCGGGACTCACCCCGCCATTATTCAGAATGATAAGATTGGAATTAACAGAATAGGATTGTTGTATCACTCCCCAGTAATCCTCATCCGCCGCCGCCGCTTCGGGGGAAAGTGAACTTATTTTCCTCGAGGCATTCTCGAAAGAGGAAGCATGTAGCTGGTTAAAAAGGCTGTTGGCGGAGAAGGCCCCGGCTAATAGGCCCATCTTCTGTATGAATCGTCTGCGCTGTTCCAAGTTGTTAAATTGAGCAAGAAAGTTAACAATTATTGACAGTATTTTCAGTCCTATCTTTGCCCCGAAATCAGTACGATGAGGAAGAAAGTGCCCTATATTATTTGCTTTTTGCTTTTTACTTTCAGTTTGCAGTTTCTCCAGGCACAATGTTCTATCTGCACAAAAACAGCTTCTCAACTGGGTGAAGGACCCGCCGCGGCTTTAAATTCTGCTATTCTATATCTGGCCGCCGCCCCGTTCGCCATTATGGGTTATATCGGTTGGAAATGGTGGAGGAATGAGAAGAAGCTTACAAAATAATTCCCTGTTCCTTGTTCCTTGTTCCCTGTTCCTTGTTCCCTGTTCCTTGTTCCTTGTTCCTTGTTCCTTGTTCATCTGTTCTGTATTATTCCCCCGTGTACTGCCTTATGAACTGATAAAGGTTTACATCCCCCGCTTTTTCCCATTCTTTTTTTAGGTCTGCTTTGCTGATGTCTTTCATACGGTATTGTTGTATGAGATGGTAGGCTTTCTCTGCCAGTAACCAATATTTTCTATCCGTAGTCTGCACCTGTTGCTGGTGATGCAGGATCTTTTCAAACAATTCTTTTATCCCCTCTTTTTGCGGGGCCACTGTTTTCAGTATCGCCACTTCTGTTGCTGCACGATGAAATGCGGGCGCCAGCATCAATCGCAAATTCTTCGCAAATGTGTCCGCACCGGGCCTGTCGGCTTTGTTCACTACGAATATATCGGCGATCTCCATCAATCCCGCCTTCATGGTCTGCACTTCATCACCGCCTTCCGGCACCACTACCACTACCGTTGTATCCGCAAGGCCGGCGATCTCTATCTCGCTCTGGCCCACACCTAC
>JBKJPR010000133.1:0-2773 GCA_046594275.1 Sediminibacterium sp. | reverse complement strand
ATTTATTTGCACAAAGGGAAAAAAGAGCGGATGAGAACCTGTGTGCGCTGCGCGCTTTCTATACCTCTTCATCGAAGTACAACTTATAAAAATGCTTCCCGCTCATTTCATCATATCCTTTTTCAATCAGGTCCTTTCGGCCATGGATATATACATGGAAGTTCTTGTCTAATTTCAGTACACTTTTAAAAACACGCTGCTGTTTTTTTACGGCTGATAAATGAATGTCAAATTCGTTTTCGATGGTTACCTGTTTGGCCACTTCATAAGATTGCCTGTACTGTGTAAAGCTGTCAATTACTTCGGGATGGTGTAACACCTCTTCTGCAAATTCACCGAACTTAAATTCGTCTTTGGTTTTAAAATAATCCATGCTTCGGTTCAGCATATCTATCTGGTCGCTTTTGGTAACGTCAAATTTTTCAGACAATTCATTACTGATAAATAATTTACACATGCCCAAAGCCGCATTGGTATAATGATAGCTGTTGGCGCTTCGGGTTACCTGTAAGAAGTCATTCACCCAATATTGTGCATCCTGTTGTTTATTGGTATTGTCGACCACGCAGACAACATAACCGTTCTGGCGGTCTTGCCTGAAGACCAGGCAGCCTTTATCAAGTTTATTGATATTGATACCGTCTTCCGCAACTACCTCCCAACTCCCGCCATGTGGAAACACTTTCAGGAAGGTTTCCTTGGTTTCGCTTTTAAAAATACCGATGGCATCCGAATACCCGGCACCAAAAGGAACATTTTCAAAATGCACTACATACAGTTCTCCTTCCTTCACTTTAGTATGGGTACTTTTGGTGTAAAGGAACCGGGCCAGTAACGCGCTTTGCCTGGTAAAGCTTTGGGGATCATCAAACATTCCGGTCACATACTGATATACTTCGTTCATCCCCAGGTCGCTGATATGGGTGAACCGGTACTGTTCGTGTTCATTGAACGGCCCCAGGAAATACCTGGCCAGCAGGCCCCGGACGATCCCGTCATTCAGCGTTAACGGGTTTTCAGATAATGCCAGTTCCCCCGCCCGGGTAGGATTACCCACTTTATGAACAATAACCTGTGATAGCTGTACACTGTCGATACTTGTCATAGGGCGCGAAGATACAAAGCAGAAACCGTGTCAGGGGTTGCAGCTTATGGGTTGCGGGCTGGTTTTACCGCCTGATGCATTCCTTTGGTGGACTGACTTGCAAGGCACGAACAGGGGTTAGTAAAAACCAAATTCGTTTTTCGCTCATAAATGACGACCTTTACACAGACTAACGGGCGATAAGCAAGCCAAAAAACCATAAACAAATCCCTCATGTATACACAGATCTGGAGCAAATACCTTCCCATTATTAAGATCTTATTAAAACGGACCGTAAATGGAGACCAGGTATTGGATCTGAACCGTATTGATTTTGAAAGGGCCGGTAGTGGCCGTAAAGCGGGTTATAAATTTTCAATCGAGTTTACCAAGGGCCGGGTGGCCAACATCATCAGCGGATCACCGCTGGCATCCGATCTGGCATTTGTAATGCTGGAAGACGCCAATATCAAAGCTTTATTGATCCCTAATCATTATATCGTTTCCCTCAATACCAAATTCCAGTTAAGCCTGAAGAATGTAACGCCAAAAGAAGAACTCTCCGGTGGCGATGCAGGTGAAAAAGGGGCTGATTGATCTTCCCCTGGAAAAATCTATAACATACTTTTTACAGCCCCCCCGTCAACGGTGATGGTTTGGCCTGTAATATACCTGCTCAGTGGGCTCAGCAGCCATAGCGCCAGACTGGCAAAATCTTCTGCTTCGCCTAACGCCCCCACGGGTATCTGCCCGATCGCTTTTTCTTTTACCTCATCAAAAGGTAGCCCGGTCTGCTCGCTTTTCTTTGTATAGATCCGGTCTATTGCCGGTGTATTATGAGAACCGGGTCCCAATACATTTAACGTTACACCCGTTTTTGCAATTTCCTGGGATAGTGTTTTTACCATACCTACTACCGCCACGCGCAATGAGTTGCTTAACACCAGGTTTTCGAGCGGTTGTTTTACGGACGAGCTTTCTATATATAAGATACGCCCATACCCCTGTAGTATCATCTTTGGCACAAATGCCTGTGTGATGGCCACTTTCCAGCGAAGGATGTTTTTATAGGCATTGTCCCAGTCTTCGAGTGTGGTTTCTAAAACAGTTTTGGCAGGTGGGCCGCCAGCATTTACTACCATACCATGGAGTTTCCTGTCGCCCGTGATAGTCACTACCTTTTCTATTACCGTATTGTCTGAAATATTCCCGGCAACGATCTGAATATGTGATGGGGCAGTGGCCGCCAGTGCTTTGAGTTTTTCTTCGCCACGGGCAACCGCAATGATACTGGCGCCTTCTCTCAATAATCCTTCTGCAATGGCTTTGCCAAAACCTGATGTAGCGCCGCAGACAAGGAATAATTGGTCTTTGAGTTGAAGGTCCATAGGTCTTTTTTACTTAAAGAGCAAAGATAGTAGTTGGGTAGGTGACCAACACGAAGGAAATATCGAATATCGAACAGGGAATATCGAATGTCGAAATATGTGTCTTATCCTGACTTACTTGTGGGCCGAGTGCTACCCTTTCAAAAACAACAGGGTTTTACTAACAACCGCTTCCATCGCTGCGGGCAAATGATCTTCTGTCCAGGGATGTTTGCGGCCAAATACATGGTCACTGTCAAGTATATATAATTCTGCATTAGGTTGCCACTCTTTCAGCTCATAGGCTTTTGCAACCGGTACT
>JBKJPR010000122.1:0-2541 GCA_046594275.1 Sediminibacterium sp. | reverse complement strand
TCAATATATTTAGTGATGCTGTTAAAAGATTTTTCGTCTATCACTGCATTGATAAAATTGCTGAAATCCTCAACGCTACCCATTTTCATCGATTGGAGAGCGGCTACTAATTTTGTCTTCACTTCTTCGGCCATATTACTGGGGATATATGCCCTCGACGCTGCTGAACATTTCTGTCCCTGGAACTCGAAAGCGCCACGGGCCAGTGCAGTAACCACGGCATCTGCATTGGCGCTTTTATGGGCCACCACAAAATCTTTCCCCCCCGTTTCCCCAACAATCCTAGGGTAAGATCTGTACCTGGCCACATTCTCGCCAATCACTTTCCACATATTATTAAAAACACCCGTGGAGCCTGTAAAATGCACGCCGGCAAAATCACGGTGCGCAAAGCAAACCTTGCCAATGGTTGGTCCGTCAACATAGATCAGATTGATCACGCCGCCCGGTAATCCCGCCTCTTGTAAAACACGCATAAACATCTGTGCAGAATAGACCTGGGTATTGGCAGGTTTCCAAACCACCACATTGCCACACATAGCAGCCGAGGTGGGCAGGTTTCCTCCGATGGCGGTAAAATTGAATGGGGTAATTGCCAATACAAATCCTTCCAGCGGGCGCCATTCCATTCGGTTATGCATGCCGGCCCCGGAAATAGGTTGCTGCTTGTATATCTCACTTAAAAAATGTACGTTGAAACGTAAGAAATCGATCAGTTCACAGGCGCTGTCAATCTCGGCCTGGAAAGCGTTCTTGCTTTGGCCCAGCATCGTAGTTCCATTGATATGAAAACGGTATTTGGTAGCCAGCAGGTCGGCGGCTTTCAGAAAGATATGCGCCCGGTTCTCCCAGCTCATAGCTGCCCAGGCATCTTTTGCTTTTAATGCAGCATCAATGGCCTGGTGAACATGCTTCTCTTCGCCTGCATGAAAAAATCCCAGCGTATGACTCAATTCATGTGGTGGATGCATGGCTGTTTTCTTACCCGTCTTCACTGCTTTCCCGCCGATATACATGGGTACTTCAATGGGCTTCTTCTTCAGTTCCGCCAGTGTTCTTTTCAAAGCGGCTCTTTCAGGGCTACCGGGTGCATATTGCAGGATAGGTTCATTTACCGGCATGGGATAAGAGAAATAACCAAGACTCATATAGTAAAGTTTAGAGAATTTGAGGGTGCAAGGTAAGAAAGAGTGGTGAATGGGCAATGGTGAATGGTGAGTTGTCAGTAGTGAGTGGTCAGTGGTCTGTGGAGTGCGTGAATGGGCAATTTGTGTGTAAAGAATAGCTACGCTTGGATTTATAATTAATGCGAATCAAGGGGGGTGAGATGATTATAAAAAAAATTACACCAATTCATGAATCACTTAGTGAAACTTTGTGATTTTGGGCCTTTGTGGTTCAAAATTTTAAACCACATAGCCACTAAGACACAAAGGATCACGAAGAAAATAATAATAGTTTATACTTTTTTCCCAACCCTTGATTCACATTATTAATTCCCTTAGGTTTGTCTCATGGCCATCATTCTATTCGATAACGCTTTCCGGAAAGGGCTTTTCCCGCTCACTTATACAAGGGCAGTGGCCGGTTTGCGCTTTGGTATACTGACTGTCAAGGAAAGGTGGGAACTGCGAACGAAAGCCCCCGTTTTTGTACATACTGATAAATACCTGCAGACATTATATCAAATACCCGGTGAAGAAGAACATATCTGGATGGATGCTTCAGTGATAACAAATAATGCATTGCTGGATAGGATACTGACCTTAGACGCGGGTTGTTGCCTGGCAGATGAAAAAGGATTGATAGCAGGAAGGGCAAACATTTCTTTTGCCGCATTTGATCCTGCTAATTCATTGCAGCTGTTTCAAAATATTGTTGATCATGCAGCGGTGAAACGGGTGGAGCATCCCTGGCAATTAATGCTTTGGAATGATGCTATGATACGGGAAGATTTCGAATTAGTGACACAGGGCAGGCGGTCACAATCACTGTCAACAACAGTCAACCTATTCCAGGCTAAGGATATATTTATTGAAGAGGGGGCCAAGCTGGAATTTTGCACCTTGAATTCTTCTACCGGCCCTATTTACATTGGCAAAAATGCGGAGGTGATGGAAGGCTCCGTGATACGAGGGCCTTTTGTACTGGGGGAAAATGCAGTATTAAAACTCAATAGCCGGGTTTATGGTGCCACTACTTTAGGTCCGGGGTGTATGGGGGGCGGTGAAATAAAAAATACGGTGATGATGGGATACAGCAACAAAGCACATGATGGTTACCTGGGCGATTCAGTAATAGGCGAATGGTGCAATTTCGGCGCGGGCAGTACCAACAGCAATATTAAGAATACGGCTACTGCAGTGAAAGTTTGGGATATGGGAGCGGAACAATATGCAGTTGTGGGGAATAAATGTGGTTTGATCATGGGCGATTATTCAAGGGTGGCCATCAACTCCTCTATTAATACGGGTTCCGTGGCAGGTGTGGGCTGTAATATATTCGGGGCCGGTTTGTTACCCACCATTATCAATAATTTCA
>JBKJPR010000467.1:0-7084 GCA_046594275.1 Sediminibacterium sp. | reverse complement strand
CCTAATGGCCACAGAACCCTGTTACTTGTAGCCGATAATAATTTTGTTGCCCTCGAAAAAACACAGTTCTTTTTATTTGAAATAATACCCTGATCGATTGGGCCGTTGTGTTTTTTTGAAACACAGAAACACAACGACACAGGGAAACACAGAGGAAATAAAATAGCGTATAACGTGTTATTGTATGTGAACTATGTATTTCTATCCATCTATGTGTTAAAAAAATTAAACATTGGAGTATCCCGATAAGAAGTAATGTTTCGCTTATAATAACTTTAGCAGAATGTAACCTAACCCCATGCTTTAGCGTGGGGCTATGCATGCAATATGATTCCGGGCTTTAGCCCCCGACTGGTTTTTTGAATAAGAAACGTTATCCTATATTTCGGTATACTGACCAGATTCATAACCAGCTTTATTCGAGATTTAGTCGGGGGCTAAAGCCCGGTTTTTTGTGGACACCGCTCCCCCAGCTTAAAAGCTGGGGTTAATAAAACCAACTATGCAATTGCACAGTAAGCTTCACAAAGTTCTCCAACAATAAGAAGTTATATAGTAGCTATGTAGGATGTATAAAAGTGAAAAAAAATAAGGCCATGCGTAATATATTTTTAATACTGGTGGTAATGTGTTTGCTTTTCTCCTGCACTGCCAAAAACACAACCACTCCGCATATAGCCATAGAAACCACCATCGGGGATATAGAAATAGAACTCTATCCCTTACAGGCACCGAAAACGGTTGCCGCATTTTTATCATATATTGATTCAGGTTTTTACGACCACAGCAGTTTTTACCGGGTACTCAACAATGATAACCAACCTTCCAATGCTCCTAAAACAGAATTGATACAGGGCGGAATCTGGAGAACCAATCATAAAAAAGCAGTAAGCCTCCCCGGCATACCTCACGAAACTACCCAACAAACAAAGATCCTTCATACAGATGGCGCCATATCCCTTGCAAGGCTGGCCCCGGGAACCGCTTCCACGGAATTCTTTATCTGCATCGGAAACCAACCGGGCCTTGATTATGGTGGAGAGAACATCGCCGACAAACTAGGGTATGCCGCGTTCGGCAAAGTGGTGAAAGGGATGGAGCTGGTGCGCAAGATCTCGCGCCGGAATGAAAGCGACCAGTATTTTGATCCGCCGGTAGTGATTTTAAATATGGTGAGATTGTGAGCGGTAGTTATACATGCAAAGTTTCATATCCCAAATTCTATCTCTTTAGCCGGTTTTGAAACATAGCTCCGGAATAACCTGTCCCAGTAAGGAAAAATTGACCCATAATTAGAATTTGTTTCAGTAGGTATTTTTGAATGATGTATCCGGTGCATGCGCGGGCTTACAAATATATGCCTGAGCGCTGTATCATATTTTTCAGAAATCCGGATATTGGAATGGTGAAAAACGATTACCGGGAATAATACCATTGCATGAAGTACAACAGACGCTATATTAAATCCTAATAATGGGAACAAAGCGAACCTGACAGCATACGATAAAATAAGCTCTGCCGCATGAAAACGAACAGCGGAAGTACTATTCAGCATAGTGTCTTTATGATGGAAACTGTGCCAGCGCCATAAAAATTTTATCTCATGATTGGCTCTATGCCACCCATACATAAACAGGTCAATGATAATAATGCCTAACAGGGTTTTTAACCAAAATATTTCAGGAAGTAATTGAATTAACCCCCAATCTTTGGTAATGGCATACTGTAACCATTGTTGCAAAAGGTAGCCACCACCTGCTGCTAAAGCCAGGTTAAAAAATCCAACCAGTACATTCTGAAGGTCATGTTTATAATCTGTCATTCCACTGCGCTGTGGTATAATATGTTCTGACACGTAAATGGCTGCGAAGGCAACACCCAGGGCATAGGGTTGAATGTTTTTTAAAAGGGATACAAATTCATTCATCTGTGCACTTTATTTTCTGTTAATGTGAAAATACGACTCCCCCTGTCCGTTACTGAAAATTCTTTATGGCATCTCCTAAGTCAAACACCGGTACCTGCCCCTTTAATTCAGATTGTATAAGCGAACTTGCCGCCGCACTTCTGTAGCCACCTGCACAATGCACCACAATGGGTTTATCTGTTGGAATGGTATGGACTTTATCCCTCAATTCACCTAATGGAATGGAAATACTGGCGGGAAATATTTTACTTTCTTTTACTTCAGACGTGTTTCTTACATCTACTATGGTGTAGTCGCTCAGGTGTTCTTTAAAGTGCATCAGAGGCATTTTTTCCTGTACCACTTCACTGCTTTTAACTATAAATGTTTCTATTATCTGTGTTTCATAGCCAATAACCGCTGCCCGGGCTATGATCTTATTAATTGAATCCTGCTCATCGCCGGCGATATAAAAACCTTCCCCCGGTTTGATGATACTGCCTAACCAGGTTTCAAATTTTGTTCCTTCCATTAAATTTATCGAGTGTGGCAGATGGCCCTGCTTATACACGGATTCGTTTCTTATGTCAATAATCCAGGCGGCTTTCTGTAAACGTTTTGCCGTTTCTTCGTTAAGTATGGGTTCGCCTATCTTTATTTCCTGTAAGCTCTCTTCAAATCCTTTTGCACCTTTCCGGTTTAATTCCACGTCAAAAGGAAAATAAGCAGGTACAAAGGGTTGATCGGCCAGAAGTTCTTTTATAAATACCGTTTCGGTCTGTTCCTGTAGCGACCAGTTATTTTTTTTCTCTTCACCCATGGTGCTGCTGCTGCCTGCGCCAAGGGCCTTACCGCAAAGCGTACCGGCCCCATGTGCAGGATACACTACTGTGTCGTTTTGTAAGGGTAATAACTTATCCCGTAAACTATGGTACATCTGTTTAGCCAATTCAGTTCTTGTGACATGGATTTTACCTGCCCCTTCTCTTAAATCGGGCCTTCCGCAATCGCCCACAAAAATAGTATCCCCTGTAAATACGGCTACCTGTTTACCCTCTCTTTCCAGTACAATACAAATACTGTCGGGAGAATGCCCCGGGGTATTTACAGCCGATAATTTTATTGTATCTAAAAGGATGGTTTGGCCCTCATCAAAAGTTTGATGTGGATATAAAGCGTGAGCCAGCTTACTTATATATACGGTTGCCCCGGTAGTAGTATGTAATTCCAGATGGCTGCTGATAAAATCAGCATGCGGATGTGTTTCAATGATTCCGGTTATTTGTGCCTTGTTTTCTTTTGCATAATCAAGGTAGGGCTGTGGATTGCGGGCGGGGTCTATCAGTATGATTTTCTTCTCACAATCACTCAATATTGCATAGCTGAAATGAGAAAGATTTTTGTCTTCGAATTGTTTTATTTCCATAATTATTTATTTATACGGCAAATCTCATCCATTTTAAATGCTGGTTCTGTGATAGTTGTCACAAACGAAGGTATTGTGACATATGTCACATTCATTCCATAGTTAAAGGTATAATTTACACCATGAATAACTGTTCAGTTTATTTCCGGATACCTGGGCTTGTATTTAGAAGTATAATTTCAATCCATTAAAATAATTTATATGAAAAAAAATATGGGGTCTGCTGACCGCGTGATTAGAATTTTAGCGGCGGTTGTATTTGCAGTTTTATACTTTACCGGAACTGTAACCGGTATGTGGGCAATAGCTTTGTTAGTATTTGGGGCTGTATTTCTTGCAACCAGCTTTGCAGGATTTTGTCCGCTGTATACCCTTTTTGGAATGGATACCTGCCCTGCTAAAAATACCACACCAAAGGTTTAAATACAGTATGCAACAGGGATTAAAAAATAACTGGAAACAGTTTTGGTTACTTGTTCTCATTAATGCTTTTGTTGGAAGCATGGTAGGGTTAGAACGGTCTGTTTTGTCCGGTTTTGGAGAAACTATATTCCAGATAGACGGTAAAACAGCACTGCTTTCATTTATCGTGGCTTTTGGAGTAAGCAAGGCAATAGCCAACTTACTCATGGGAAAACTAACCAGGTATATCACCCGAAAACAAATATTACTGTTGGGGTGGGTTGCAGCATTGCCGGTTCCATTTTTGCTAATGTATGCTGACTCATGGAGTTGGGTTATTGCTGCCAATATTTTATTAGGTATAAACCAGGGTTTAGCCTGGTCATCAACGGTCATAATGAAGATTGACCTGGTAGGGGAGCGTGACCGTGGACTGGCCATGGGTATTAATGAGTTTGCAGGGTATCTTGCAGTAGGGCTAGCGGCCTATTTATCTGCCGGTATTGCAGCGGCAAAAGGCTATGCTTTTTTTCCTTTTGTACCCGGCGTTTTCTTTGCTGTTGCAGGATTACTGGTTACCTTGTTTTTTGTAAAAGATACTGCTTCATTAGTGCATCAGGAGGCCAAAGAGAGCAGAATACCCATACTTAAAAATATCTGGAAAGCGTCCTCTTATCAGCACCGTAATATGGGTTCAGTAACCATAAACGGCCTGGTCAATAACCTGAATGATGGTATTGTCTGGGGGTTATTACCCATATTGTTATTACAAAAGAATTATTCGCTTGAGCAGATTGGCTTAATCGCAGGCGTATACCCGGTAGTTTGGGGACTAGGACAATTGTTTACCGGAAAACTGGGAGATATATATTGCAAGAAACAATTAATTACGGGTGGGATGATGCTTCAGGCCATTGCCTTATTAGTTATTACGATTGCGTATTCTGTCTGGGTTAATATCTCAGCCATGATATTACTGGGGATAGGAACAGCATTGGTATACCCGAATTTTTTAACTGTAATAGCAGAGAATTCACATCCTGCTCAAAGGGCCCAAACTATGAGTATTTTTCGCTTTTGGCGGGATAGCGGGTATGTAATAGGCGCCTTGCTTTCAGGGATAATAGCCGACCGCTTTGGGATAAAAGCAGCCTTTATGGCCGTTGCCGTAATAACCGCATCTGCCGGATTATTGGCAGAAATACGAATGTGCTGTACAACAAAATTATTCTGGAAGAGCCAGGTTTGTTAAGGATCCTGGGTATGCAGCTAATAAAATCCTGCCTGGCAATGATCTTCTGCTTTTAAAAATCTTTTATAGATACCCATAAGCCTGCGATATTTTAATTGGCACAAAAGGGGAAGAAAGAAATGCCATTAATACAGCATTGAAAGGCGGTTAGGCTGGCGCGGTTGATTTTAGTAAAGTTGCACATAAACTACTTCATGAAAATCAGTTTTCATTCTGAGTAGCTATACCTGCTTGTTGATTTCTTTTTTTATTTGCAGGGGTGTTAAATAATAAACCAATCAATCCAGTTCTCATAAAAAAAACAAAGATGATCTCTCTTACAAAATCTTTAAACTTTTCCGGTTAATATCTTGTTCCAGTACAACCAGGGCAACACTTTTGTTTTTAACTGATACATACTCCATCTTTCTTTACTTTGATCAAAAGGGAAAGTTTCCATTAGTTCATTGTTGTAACCAAATTCTGCCAGCACAAGTTTACCATAACCTGTTACAATAGGGCAGGAAGTATAACCGGTATAATTACCTGTTAATGATTTATGATTGATCAAAGCAAGCATATTTTCTACTAATACCGGGGTTTGTTTTCGTATGGCAGCGCCTGTTTTAGAGGTAGGCAGAGATGAAGCATCGCCAATTGAAAAGATATTAGCGAAGCGGTTATGCTGCAAAGTGTTTTTATTTATATCCACCCATCCTGCTTCATTGGCGAGTACACTGTTTTTAATAAAGTCTGGTGCACTTTGAGGCGGCGTTACATGTATCATGTCAAACGCTGCCCAATGTTCCTGGCCTTTATTTTTTTCTCCTATACCTATAAACTTTGCCAGCTTACCAGGCCCGTCTATTTCATCAAGTTTCCAATAGAAATTCATTTTTATATGGCCACGTTCTACTACTTTAAACAAAGTTTTCTCATATTTATCTACCCCAAAAAGCCTTGTTCCGCCGCTCCAGTATTGTATTTCTGCGTTATTAGCCAAGCCATGTTTTCTAAAATAATCCGCAGCCAGAAACATTATTTTAAGTGGCGCACCCCCGCATTTTACCGGGGTGTTCGGATTGGTAAAAAAGGCCTTTCCGCCCTTGAAATTTTTAATACATTCATAAGTATAAGGCGCATATTTAAAACTATAATTAGAACAAACATTATTCTTGCCGAGGGTTTCTTCCAGGCCCTTTACTGCGCTCCAGTTGAGCTGGATGCCGGGTGCAACCACCAGATATTCATAATAAATGACCTCGGTATTATCAAGCTCTACAAAATTCAGGGCGGGATTAAAAGCAACTACTTTTTGTTTAATCCAATGTGTACCCTTGGGCATTACTTCTGCTTCCGTGCGTTCTGTTTTTTTTATGTCATATACTCCGCCACCCACTAACGTCCAGGCGGGCTGATAGTAATGTTTATCAGCGGGGTCAATAATGGCAATATCGAGCTTATTGTTTTTTAGCAGCAATTGCGAAGCAACAGAAATTCCCGCATTGCCACCTCCCACAATTACTATTTGATATGTGTGTGTCATACAACTGTTTTGGTAGCAATGTAGCGAACAAAAAAGGGTTATTTTATGATCTTTATCATGTTAGTGTTTTTTCACAGTTCTGGCTGCAACCAGAGAAGTAATGCCGGTTTCCGGTGTTCTTTTTAAGATATGATGCGATATTGTCTTTTCTTTTTTTTGACACCATGTGCTGCAACTGAAGATGAAACGCCCATGCTGATCATCCAGACTATAACGATTATAAAATGTATCGAATAATTCATATTGAAAAGATATTTAATAGAACCACTGAATAGCGTTAAGTATAAAAGTCAAAAGCAATTAATGCCCTGCCTTAATATAACTCCACCTTTTCTCTATCATTAATGGGGTAGCTTTTCCCGAAAATATCCATACGTCCATGTACCGGCAATAGCACTTAACACCACTACGGAAACAACGAATGCCCCCGTACCTATTTGAGCAAATAAGGGTCCGGGGCATGCTCCTGTTAACGCCCAGCCTAACCCAAAAGTTACACCACCGATGATTTGCCCCTTATTGAATTTTTTTGGATGAAATTCTATAGGCTCGCCATAAATAGTTGTAACGCTG
>JBKJPR010000461.1:0-2722 GCA_046594275.1 Sediminibacterium sp. | reverse complement strand
TTACGGATAATGCGAATAAAATGTTGGCTGAAGGTAAGCAAACATTTCGCTTTGAAACCTTTGGTGATGAAGCCTATTGGACGGATGCGCTTCAATTAAACAAGGCTATCACAGGTGAAAAAAATGGTGGCATTGGCGGGGGACTATCTCCTAAAGCAGCATTGGCAGCAGGATTAAAAGTAGATATGGATGTTATTCCGGCTGATGTTGCAGCAGCTATCAAAGCCGGTAAAGTAAATTTAGATGACCCGGCAGTTACACTCACACTTTTGCAATTGAATGCAGTGGTAGGCGTAAAAGGCACTTTTGATAATAATAAAAATCTTGTATCTATCGGAATAACCTGTGCATCTTGTCATTCAACAGTTGATGATGCATTTGCTCCTGGCATCGGTCATCGTCTCGATGGGTGGGCAAACCGGGATTTAAACGTTGGTGCCATAATTTCTATGGCCCCCAACTTAAAACCCATTACAGATGCCCTGGGTGTGGATGTAGCCACCGTAAAAAAAGTACTGGCAAGCTGGGGGCCAGGTAAGTTTGATGCGCTGCTAAACTTAGACGGCAAAGCATTTCGTCCTGATGGAAAATCCGCAGCCACTTTAATACCTGAAGCATTTGGACACGCTGGACATACGCTTCACACCTGGACAGGTGGATGGGGCGATGTTACTTACTGGAATGCTTTCGTAGCAAATCTCGAATTAGTAGGCAAGGGAAATTTCTTTGATGAACGTTTAAATGACGCAAAAAAATATCCTGTTGCAGCTAAATCAGGCGCTGGGAATAAACGCAATAGTCCCGACATGATAACTGGTAAATTGGCAGCACTTCAATTTTACCAATTGGCAATTCCTGCACCAAAGGCGCCCGATAGTATTTATAATAAAGCGGCAGCAACACGAGGAATGGTTTTATTTAGTACAAAAGCACAGTGCGCAAGTTGCCACGTTCCCCCGCTATTTACTGAGCCCGGGTGGAATACACATAAGCCTTCAGATATTGGCATTGATGATTTTCAGTCGAACCGCTCACCCGACAAAACGTATGTTACACAGGGTTTAAAAGGTTTATGGACACACATGAAAGGAGGCTTTTATCATGATGGAAGATTTGCCACATTAATGGACGTCGTAAATCATTACAACGAGTTCAAAAAACTTAGTTTACAGGAAGATGAGAAAAAAGATTTGGTAGAATATCTTAAATCGTTATAATGTTCAATGAGATTCCGGGTTTACACATATTAAGCGAATACAACTAAAAAACACCGAATGCCGAATAATGAATACCGTAGGCGATGATCGTCACTTCATCATTCGACATTCGGTGTTCAATATTCAATATTACATCAAGTAGCTTGTCAACCTAACCGCTTCCACAGCTTCTTTCACATCATGCACCCTTAAAATGGAAGCGCCTTTCAGCAAACCTGCGGTATGCAGTACTGTAGTGCCATTCAGCGATTCTTCCACCGGTATGCCGAGCGTCTTATAAATAGTAGACTTTCTCGAAATACCTAAAAGCAATGGTTTATTCAGGATACTGAAAATTTGCAGGTGTTTCAGCAATTCAAAATTATGGGCGCTGTTTTTACTAAATCCGAACCCGGGGTCGATGATAATATCCGTGATGCCTGCATGGGTACAAGCTGCCAGTTTCTGTATAAAATAGTCCAGTACTTCCTTTATAATATCTCCATAGGCAGGGGCATGGTGCATGGTATCCACTGTTCCCTTTACATGCATACATACATACGGTACACGTAAACCGGCAACAGTGGTAAGCATAGCTGTATCGAATGAGCCTCCACTGATATCATTAACAAGGGAAGCGCCCTGTTCAACTGCTGCTTTTGCCACTTTACTGTAATAGGTATCCACCGACAGGAAACTATCCGGGAACCGGCTGTGAATCGCTGCAATAATGGGTAAAATCCTTGTTAATTCCTCATCAGCGTTTATGGTAACACTCCCAGGCCGGGTGCTTTGCCCACCGATATCCAGTATGGTGGCGCCCTGCGCTATCATTGCCTCCGCTTTTTGGAGTGCGCCATCCACCGAAAACTCCCTGCTGCCGCTGTAAAACGAATCGGGCGTAGCATTTATGATGCCCATTACGATGGGTTCATCAATTACCAGTAATCTTCCTTTGCAGTTAAGTGTGAACATTCTCAGTATTCAATTATCTTGCATTCACTTCAAAGATATTACCTAAGCATTAAAGCGTTCACTTAATAATGGCGAATACCAACCAGCAATACGACCATGCAATCGGCCAAAGCAGGGATATTTTTATCAAAAAAACAAAAGACTATGGCACTGCATGGCGGGTTCTGCGGGCGATCTCGGTAGTTGACCAGATATTTATCAAGGCCCTGCGCATTCGCACCATACAGAACCTCAACACGCAGAAAGTGGGGGATGATATTTCTTCTGAGTTCAAGGGCATCATCAATTATGCGGTAATCGGCCTGATGCAACTGGAACTGGGTCTACCCCTGGTGGAAGAGTTACCGGTAAGGCAGGTAGATATCCTTTACCATAAATACATTGATTTTGCCAAAAATACCATGCTTGACAAGAACCACGATTACGGCGAAGCCTGGCGTGAAATGAGCCAGGAAAGTTTTGCTGACCTGATACTGATGAAACTCCAGCGCATCAAACAGATATTGAACAATGATGGCAAGACACTGATCAGTGAGGGCATTGATGCGAAT
>JBKJPR010000391.1:0-3020 GCA_046594275.1 Sediminibacterium sp. | reverse complement strand
CTGGTAAAAACTTCTGTTCTATACAGGCGGCCATCAACGATGCGTTGACAGTTTCGGGACATACCATCGAAATTATGCCGGGTACATTTAATGAGCAGGTACTGGTAAACAAAAGTGTTACGCTGAAAGGTATTGGCGTCATACAGCCTGTTGTAAATTTTACCGGTACACCATCCGGTAAAAGAACTGTGTTTGATATATCAGTTTCCAATGTAACCATTGAGAACCTGAATATTAAAGTGGATCTTAGCAAACTGAGCAGTGGGTTAATAGCAAGTGGCGCTAACATCAGTAATCTCTCCATAAAAAATAATGCGATAGAAGCGTATGGTTCCGCAGCCGTCAGCTCATTTGGTTCTTATAGCGACAGGAATGCGGTAAGCATCAATTATACCGGTTCAACCAATTACAGAGTAGCTGCAGGAGGTGTAAATAATATTCAGTTTACAGGTAATAGTATTTCCGGTGTTACGAATGATGGATTTGGTGTGGCACGATATTTCAGGTCGGGTGTATCAACTGATGAGTCTGGCGGAATCTTTAGCGGTAATACCATCCAGTCTGTTAGCCATGATATTCTGGCGCGTTTTGGAAGCAACGGCAATATCAGTATCAGCAATAACCTGCTGAATGGCGGAGGTGTCGAATTAGCTGATATGAATGCAGGTGCGGGAATCGTAACCGTTACCGCTAACATTTTTAATGCGGCTTTTGCCAATGTTGCTGCACCGGGTACAGCCGTATTGCGCTTGCGGAATAACTATCATGCAAAGACCACGCTGGTGAGCAACAATACATTTACAGATCACAAGTGGGGAGTAAGTATGGAAAATTATAACAGTATTACGCTGGATAATAACAGTTTCACATCTTTGGCTGGGTCAGCAACGTACTATCATGTGACCGTTAATACAAAATCGATCAGTACCAATTCTGCTACTATTGCACAGAAAGCTATCGGGGCCGCTTTAACTAAAAATACTTTCAACGGCTCAGGCGTAACAGGGGGTTCGGCAGTAACCTTCCTTAATCATGATAATGATGCAGCCTCCTTTGGTAGTTTTGTGATCGGTACCGCAGGCAATGAAAATAATTTCAGCGCAAGCATAAAGAATTTTATTGTGCTTGACAACCAGGTGGGCGCAAGCAATTCAGCAGGTTTCCCTGCTTATACTCCGGTGATCGGATCAGGGGTAGGTGCTATTACTACTATGGCCAGTTGGACAACTCCTATTAATGTAGAGAATAATAAATTTGATCTGGGTTCAGGCCTGCAACTGCCATCAGCTATGTCTTTGACAGATCTATTCAGTCTCGAAGATAAAGTACAACATAAGATCGATGCACCTTCTTTGGGATTCATTACAGTGAAAGCGAATAACGACTTTGTAACAGTGAACAGTTATCTTACCCCTGTCACCGGTTCTGCTTCTGTTCAGCGAGCTGTAAATGCAGCCGTTAACGGCTTTACTGTGCATGTTGGGCCGGGTATATTTACAGACAATGTGTTGGTGAACAAAGAAGTGACTATTAAAGGACAGGGTCCATCATCTACAAAAGTAATTCCTGCTGTCTCTAATCCAAATTGTGGTGGAAGTGGCGGTGGTTCTATCTGCGCAGGCGCAAGCAATGTGTTCCTGGTACAGGCTAATAATGTAACCATCAGCCAATTGACAGTTGACGGTGACAATCCCTTGCTTACCAGTGGCACTATGATGGGTGGTGCAGATGTTGACGCGCGCAATGGTATTATCACCAATCACACTGCAGGCGAATATAATAACCTGGATGTGAACCATGTTGCCGTTCAGAATATCTTCCTCAGAGGTATATATGCATCCTCCGGCGGAACTTTCAGCTTTGCTGATAATACAGTTAGCAATGTGCAGGGGAATGTATCGGCGATTGGCCTTTTTAACTTTGGCGGTGCCGGTTCGTTCACCAATAACACAGTAAGTAATACAAACGATGCGATCGCTTCCAACTGGTCAAAAGGATCAGTGTATTCAGGCAATACCGTAACCAATTCAGGCAGCGGTATCCATACTGATAATAATGGGGGGCGCGGAGGTATTGCAGATATTATCCAGCATAACCAGGTTTCCAATAGTAATGCGAATGGGTATGGTATATGGGTATTTGCACCATACCGTGCCGTAATGGTAAAAGATAATACCGTTTCAAATGTAGATGTGGGCCTGGCTTCTGCGGGGCAGCAATTGCCTGTTACACCTGTGTTTTCAGGTAATACGGTTGATGGACAAAATAAGGCCAACAGTACAGGCGTATATATTACCACCAGCCTGTTTGGTTTCGGTACCTCTAATGTGTCGTCGAGCTTCCTGAATAATTTCATCAGGAACAATGCCGATGGTTTCTACCTTGAATCAGAAACAGGCAACGGCCTGACACTGGAAGCGCATAATAATTCGATTACCGGTAACAGTAATACGAATGTAACACAGGCAGTTGGCGCGGGTGGTGCAGGAACATTCAACGTGAACATGGAGTGTAACTGGTGGGGAACTGCCACTTCTTCCATTATTGCGGCCACGATTAATGGGGCAGGAGTTGATTACAGTCCGCGATTGGTGAACGGAACTGATAATGATCCCGCCACTGACGGTTTCCAACCTGCCGGCGCCTGTTCCAATGCGATTGACAATGCACAGGTTACTTCCACAACTAATATCCTTTGCTTTGGTTCTTCAACTGGAGCCGTAAGCATTTCTTTTGATAATGGCAATCCTGGATTCTCCTATTCTCTTGATGGAGGAACCGCAGTAATTATTGCCGGCTCACCATTCAATATCAATGCGCTTTCAGCGGGATCGCATACCGCAATCATTACAGATGCTGATGGCAATACCGTTTCCGCAAACTTTACGATCACACAACCCGCGGCGGCTATCACTGCGAACTTTGTATTTACCCCGATCCTGTGCAATGGAGGACTAAGCACCCAGAACATTACGATCCATGGCGGTACAGCGCCATATACCGTAACCAATCAGGATGGA
>JBKJPR010000374.1:0-2890 GCA_046594275.1 Sediminibacterium sp. | reverse complement strand
GTATGATCGGTATTGAAATGAAGTCCCCGGCTCTCTTTCCTGAATTGTGCGCCTTTCACAATAAGATATCCAACTGAAATCAGGTTACGTAACTCGCACAACTGTGGCGATAGTTTGGTGGAGCGGTATAAAGCTTCTGTTTCAGAAAATAAAAGATCCAGGCGTTTCATTGCTCTTTCCAAACGTGTGTCTGTTCTTACGATACCTACATAATCGCTCATGATCTGCTGCAGTTCTTTCAGGCTTTGTGTGATCAGGATCATTTCACTGGGTTCACTGGTGCCGGTTGCATTCCAGTCTGGAATACGGGGTTCAAAATCGAGTTTATTTACCTGTTGTATGCTATCGAGGTAACAACGGTGGCCGAATACCATTGCTTCCAGCAAACTATTGCTGGCAAGCCGGTTGGCGCCATGCAGGCCCGTACTGGCACATTCGCCGCAGGCATACAGGTTTTGTATGGAAGTTCTGCCCCATTCATCTGTTTTAATACCCCCGCAACTGTAGTGCGCGGCCGGCGCAACGGGTATCATATGTTTCATTACATCAATACCAATACTCAAACATTTCTCATAGATATTGGGGAAATGATGGATGAATTTTTCTTTGTCCATGTGACGGCAATCAAGGTATACCTGTTCGGTACCGGCGCGTTTCATTTCATTATCAATGGCGCGGGCAACAATATCGCGGGGAGCAAGGTCCCTGCGGGGATCATATTTTTCCATGAATGCCTCGCTGTTCTTATTCCGCAGTATGCCGCCATCGCCCCGTACGGCTTCGGTAATTAAAAAAGATGGTGATACGCCTGGTTCATACAAAGCTGTTGGATGGAACTGGATAAATTCCATATTTTCTATCTTGCCCTTTGCACGGTATACCATTGCGATACCATCACCGGTTGCAATACGCGGGTTGGTGGTGGTACGGTATGCCTGGCCACAACCACCAGTTGCCAGCAATATAATCTTCGCTAATATCTTTTCTATTTGATTGGTATGCAGGTTCAAAACATACACACCATAGCAGGTAATGTCTAAAGTAGATTTGGTTACCAGAAAACCAAGATGGTGCTGTGTAATGATATCCACCACAAAACAATGATTGATCAACTCAATATTATTCACTGTTTTTAATTCCGCCAGCAGGGCCCTTTCCATTTCCTTACCGGTTACATCTTTATGATGCAGGATGCGGTTTTCACTATGCCCGCCTTCTTTGCCTAAACTATACTCTCCTGTTGCTTCCTTATCAAACTCCGCCCCGTAACTGATGATCTCTTTAATTCGTTCGGGGCCTTCTTTGACTACGATCTCTACAATATGCGGGTTACATAATCCATCCCCCGCTATTAATGTGTCTTCGATATGTTTATCGTAACTGTCTTTTTCTTCATCCCAAACACCCGCAATACCGCCCTGCGCATACTTGGTATTGGTTTCATCGGCCTGTGCTTTGGTAATGACTGTAATTTTCTTATCAGGAAAATGTTTGGCTGTTTTCAACGCATAGGTTAGTCCTGCGATACCTGAGCCGATAACTAAAAAATCTGTTTGCATATCGTATTATTAAACAATCAGGCTGGTTCTATCCAGGCTTCGCTTTCTTTTAATAAGTTGACCAGTTCATCAACCGCGATCTCACTGTCAATATTCCGTTTCATAATATCTTTGCCTCTGTATAAAGTTATTTTGCCAATACCGCTTCCTACGTATCCAAAATCGGCATCCGCCATCTCCCCGGGGCCATTCACAATACAGCCCATGATGGCGATCTTAACGCCTTTGAGATGATTGGTTACACTCCTGATCTTTGCCGTAGTTTCCTGCAAGTCAAATAAAGTTCTGCCGCAACTGGGGCAACTGATGTATTCTGTTTTGGATATTCTTGTGCGGGTGGCCTGTAAAATGCTGAAGGCGGTGGAATTGATAAACTGTTCAACGGTCGCATTGCTGGAATAGTTTCTGCCACTGGTATCCTGTGTGCCGGATGATTGCTGTTTGTAGCTTTCCATGGTCATGCCCAGACAGATACCATCCCCGAATCCATCTAAAAATAAGGATCCGCATTCGGTGGAATAATGGACCAGGTGTTCATCTGCTGTTTGCCAGTTGCTGTCAGTAATAATTACCACTGGGTTCAGTATCTGCCGGTTCATCAATTCCATAAACATCCTGCGGATGGCAGGCATGGCGTGTGAGTTAGTGCTGCTTAAGCAGATCACCACTGTTGGGTCGTTTGCGATTTCGTCTATCCAGGTAAAATTGTTAACTGGTGTATCATCATTAAAACAATCCAGCATTACAAAATTCAATGCATTGCTTTTTTGTTGAGCCTCTGCATATCCTCCCCCATCAAATATGGGAAAATATTTTTCTTTATCGGTTGATTGCTCCCAGGTAGCCGGATACGTGATCACCTTCAAAGTACCGGGCAACGCGAAATCCAGAACCTGGTGACCGGTAAACACATAATCCGCGGCAGCATCACTGATATTCCATTTATCAGTTGGGGCATCGTATGTATAGCCGATACTTTCCAGATGTTTGGGAGTAATACCAGAAATTTTACTCAGGTCAGCAATCACAACCGGTACCTGTTTCGCCCCGATATTACCCACCGAAAAAGTTCCACGACGCTGATAGGTGAAAGGGCTATAGGGGATCTTTTCTATGGAGGGAATACTCACGGCTGACGACTCACGACTCACGTACCGCTTCACAATATCCCTGCACACCGGTATCTCAAACTCCGGATCCTCCGTTAAGCTCACCCGCACGGTATCGCCAATACCATCTTCTAATAAAGTGCCGATACCGGCAGCGCTTTTTACCCGGCCATCTTCTCCATCACCCGCTTCCGTAACGCCTAAATGCAAAGGATAACATTC
>JBKJPR010000366.1:0-3255 GCA_046594275.1 Sediminibacterium sp. | reverse complement strand
GTAAAATCATATATTTGCTGCCCGAATTAATTTATGCTGGTGCGGTAGCTCAGTCGGTAGAGCAAAGGACTGAAAATCCTTGTGTCGCCGGTTCGATCCCGGCCCACACCACAACTTAAACCCTTGTAAATCAACGATTTACGAGGGTTTGTCCTTTAAGGTTCGCGTCCTTCGGATATTTTAAAAATTTCAATACAACTTCTTACAATTTTCATGAATCATTGAAAAATTTGCTAAAATAACTTGGTTGGCTAATTCGATGGCCACAGGAAATTTTAGAAGTGTTTAATGATGTTTTTGAATTCTCTATTAATTCATCCAAATACCAGACTTTGGTAAAATGTCCAATCGCACCACCATAGTAAAGGTGAAAAATATGAGGAGAGGGTATAAAAAATGCATGTCAGTTAATTCATCTAAAACATATCGGACTGAAATATCGAAAATACTTTTAAAAACGAAAGGGTGTGTAACTATTTAAATGCGTACGCCGAACCAAAAATGCGGCAAAATATTTTACGGATGCAATTAAATGTCGAAATTGTAAGTGACTGTTTTAGGGTTTAACAAAAATCCCAGTGGTATTATTGTTTGCATCTCGTTTACTAATGGTAAGAGGTATTCCATTTTTCCAAATCTTTGAATATGTATAATTAAATCGGGTACCGCCTATATAGATGTTTGAGTATGTCTCTGAACCGCATATATAAATATCGTTATTAATGGCAGTTATTCCGGTTGCCTCAGCACCTGTAGATAAGTATGAGCTATCAGACAGTTGTATTTGAGTGCCATTCTTCCAGTAAACCGCAGTATTTTTACCGGGTCCAATTCCTGTTCCTGAAACATATACATCATTTCCTATTACTACAATTCCGCTTACAGAACGGCCGTCTGGCAGGGAAACAGGCACTCCGTTCTTCCAATAGGCACAACCCTTATTATTGTAACCCGCTACGTATACATCATTGCCATTAACTGCCATTGCATTGATAAATGATTTGTTGAGCCAACTGGAAGCAGAGTCCTGTATCGGTAGCAATACCCCATTTTTCCAACACTTTGCAGCATAAGCAGTGAAAGCCGCTGATACGTTACCGGCCCATGTGATTAAACCTCCCCCGGTATAAATATCACCTCCTACAATACTCACAGCTTTAACAGTTCCCGGGTTGACAAATGGCAAACCGTCACCCACTTTCCAAAACTGATTATTTATGGTGATGGCCGCATTCAAATCTTTATCATTGATAACATTACCAGGTAGTAAATTGACTTCAGTCCCGTTTTTCCAATACTTATAAACTCCATATCCGCTTGAATCTTTTGAACAAGACGAAGTTAATTTCTTTATGTAAGAAAATCAAGCTCAAGTGAATTCTAACACGATCAGGTCAAAACTCCTCGGCTTCCGCTGTAAATCCCGCCTCTGCGTACGGTGTAAAACGATGAAAAGCAGGAGTATTTTAAGAAAATCATCCCCACCCATAAAGTAACATAAGAACAAACCACCAAAGAGTGGTTTACTTTCACCTGCATTTTTGAATGTATGGCGGTGGATTCTTTTTGACAGGAATCCAATCCCGCCAATAAAACAATTACCATCAGTACAGGAAAAAAGATTTTTTTCATTGTCTGTTCTTTAAAAGATAATTATTCTCAAAAATGCATATTAGATAATCCAGAAACCATACTACTTGCAACCAATCCAAGAATCGTTGTTGTTACAACAAGTACAAGAGTGGTCGTTTTTCCAGGAGCCGGCGCACTTACTGAAAGGAAAAGGCCTTTTGCTTCCGACCCTATTACTTTATTGTCGCCAGAAAATGTAAATTTCAGGTATTTATTGAAGTAAGTAGTAGAACTATCGTTTAAGTCATGAGGTTTTCCCATGATATCAATGAAAGCACGGTTATTATTTTTGCTAAGTGGATCACCAGATTGTAAGCGCTTATGAGCAATTTTGTCCAATTGATTGCCGTAATAGTAATAAGACGTGGTTTTGTCTTCATTCGCTTTTACGTCACCGGGTAAGCCAAAACGGGCCGTTACATCCGATTTGGTTTTGTACGTATTCAAAACCTGCTGTTGGGTATACAAAGTTTTGGTACAGGAAGTTATCAGTAAAATACCCAGGCAAAAAATGGCGTAGTAATTTTTCATGACAATAGAATTTATTATTATTTAATTGAAAGACCTATATAATCTACAAGAGTTGCTTATGCTTTGATGGTATTGGACATAACCCTATTTAAAGCTTTAGGGCTGCGTCCATAATGGTCAGGAGGATAAAATAATAATGAAGATCAGGGACAAGTTTTTCATAAGCTGTTTTTATTGCTTTAGGAATGTAGTGTCCGGGTATCTCACTTTAGAATTTGTATCCTAATCCAATGCCACCCCAAATAATCCAGCCGTCGCCTTTTTCGAGGCTTATAAGCGGAGAAAGGGCTACCCTTCCGAAGAATCCGTTATGTTCAGGCTGGTACCTGTATCCAATGCTCGGTACCAGCAAACTGCCACTGCCACTGAAAAAATTGTCGTTTCCGGTTAATGTCGCATAGGTAACACCAATACCTGATTCAAAATAGTTTGGTGCTTTTCCGGCTAGGTGATTGATGCCAACAGGAACGGTAAATATGCCACCGTCGGAGCCGCCAAAAAATCCTGCACCCAATCTCATGCCAAGTCCTTTTTGACTTTTGGTAAACCTGAAATCGTAATTGATGGAAAAGAAAATGCCATTCCCCAGGAGTTCTCCATAGATAGCCTGAGCGCCATGAGCGTTATTCTTTGGCGATTCATCTGTAACAGTTTGTGCAAAGTTGTTTGCTGTTGTCAGTAGTATTGCCACCAGGATCAGGGTAATTTTGAGGTGCATAGATTTATTTTTATGAGGTTAATTAAAGTAGGTTAGCGTTTTCCTTTTTTTACAAGTGTCCAGGAGCGGACAGAGGTTGCAGTTATCAATTCCCTTTTAATGATGCCAATTCCTTTTACCCAGTAATAAGCAGAAGCCTGATAATACTGCTGATAATTCGGACTGGAGGGTGTAAGGCCGTTATTGCCCGAAAAGCGGATAACCTCCGGATAGTTTGTGCCTTCAATCGTTAAGGATAGGGGGCTGACTTGGGTAAAGGTGAAAGCTTGGGTAAGGGGGTAATTAAAAATATATAATCTGTCTTCATTACGGGAACGGTTTCTTTCCAGCAGCTTCAGGTCGGCAGACTCTGTGGCTCCAGAGCCCGCATAACT
>JBKJPR010000020.1:0-8112 GCA_046594275.1 Sediminibacterium sp. | reverse complement strand
TTCCGCTGGTATTCATAGGCACTGCGTGCGATCTCTTCCTGCATAAAACCTGCTTCAATAGCGCTGACACTGCCGCCCATCGCATCTATTCTTTCCACTAATTCCCATGCTTTCTGTTCCACTTCACTGGTTAGCGATTCTACAAAATAGCTACCACCCAAAGGATCCGCTGTATCAGCAACACCGCTTTCGAAGGCAACAATCTGCTGGGTACGTAAAGCAATACGTGCCGCTTCTTCGGTAGGGAGGCTAAGGGCCTCATCGTATCCATTGGTATGTAAACTCTGGGTACCGCCCAATACAGCCGCCAGGGTTTGAAGGGTTACCCGGCAAATATTATTCAATGGCTGCTGTGCTGTAAGGGTTGCACCGCCGGTTTGGGCGTGAAAACGCAGCATCATTGCTTTTTCATCAGTAGCGCCGAGGTCTTTCATCATTTTGGCCCACATTCTTCTTGCTGCCCGGAACTTGGCCACTTCTTCAAATAAATTGTTGTGCGCGTTAAAGAAAAAGGAGAGGCGTTTGCCAAAAATATTTATATCCATCCCCTTTGCCAAAGCTGCCTGTACATAGGCCTTCCCATTACTCAAGGTGAAAGCAATTTCCTGAACTGCAGTGCTGCCTGCTTCGCGGATATGGTAACCTGATATGGAGATCGTGTTCCATTTAGGTAACTCCTGACTGCACCATTCAAAAATATCGGTAATGATACGCATGGAAGGTTTGGGCGGATAAATATAGGTGCCTCTTGCCGCGTATTCTTTCAATATATCATTCTGGATAGTGCCGGTTATCTTTTTCAGATCGGCGCCTTGTTTCTTAGCTAAGGCAACATATAAACCCAGGAGAATAAAACCCGTGGCATTGATGGTCATGGAAGTGCTTACATCTTCCAGCTTGATATCCTTAAAAAGCAGTTCCATATCTTCCAGGCTGTCAATAGCTACACCCACTTTACCTACTTCGCCCTCTGCCAGTGCATGATCGCTGTCGTAACCGATCTGTGTGGGCAGGTCAAATGCCACACTTAAACCCATCACACCCTGCGACAACAAATAGTGATACCGCTTATTGCTTTCTTCTGCTGTGGAAAAACCTGCGTACTGGCGCATGGTCCACATCCTTCCGCGATACATATCGGGTTGAATGCCTCGGGTGTAGGGAAATTCACCGGGGAATTCAGTTTGGGGTTTGGGGTTTGGGGTTTGGGGTTGGTTAGTAGCTGTATAGAGGTTTTTAATCTCGATACCACTATCTGTAAATTTCTTATCACTCATACATAATGGTTAATCGTTTAAAATACCAGTACATTACAACAATTTCTTCGCCTCATAACTCAATGCAGCACTTACCAGTTCCGGCAAATTTGCCTTAGCATCACTCATGAGATATTCCAGCAAGGCCCTGTTAAGATCAAGACCGCTGGCATCAGGTGGCAATGCGCTGGTGATCTGGTTGATGATAAGCAGGTTCTTTTCTTTCAGGTTCTTTACAGCATTCCATGTTTCAGGAGTGACATATATCTGCTGGGTGATATTGTAATCAAATTCATCACGGATTCCCTTCGTTAAAACCAATTGCATATCCCGTACTGATAAGCCCTCATGACTGGTGCGGCTGATCAGGTTGGATATCGTAATACGGTCAACCAGGAGTGTCAATCTTTCATACGCCTGTAACTGGAGGGTATTTGATCCGTTTTTACTTTGTTTTTCCTCATTCTTCGATTTTCGCTGGAGATAAAATAAATAACTCAGGAGACCGGCTATCATAACGCCGGTAAGAACAGTAAAAAAGATGGTGGAGTCCAGCATGAAAGATATTTTGGCAAAAATAGAAGAAAGTTCGTGGTTTGTTATCTGTAGTTTGTGGTTGGAAATAGATTGTTAAAGCGGCGATTTTTCGTTGCATTATGGTATTTTTCCTGCTATCGAAAAGCCGGGATAGCTTTGGGAAGGATCTTTCTTCGTAAATTTGTGTATACAAATGAAGCGCATGGAAACAACGACCGTTATATCACCCGTTACCCTCACAGAAGGCGCTATTGTCGAAATACGCCGTTTAATAAATGAAGATGGCTTTGATACCAACCAGCGCCTGCGCCTGGGGGTAAAAGGTGGTGGTTGTAGTGGCATGACCTATGTGCTGGGATTTGACCAGCCGGAAGAAACCGATGAAAGATTTGAGATTGAAGGTATAGCCTGTATTATGAATAAAAGTCACCAGTTATATTTATACGGCATGGAAGTAGACTGGCAGGGTGGATTGAACAGCCGGGGATTTACTTTCAGCAATCCGAATGCGAGTAAGACCTGTGGGTGCGGGACTTCGTTTGCGGTGTGACACCGCCTAACCCCCCGCCTGATCGTCGTGCAGCCCTGAAGGGGGAATTAAGATATTTTACTGTCAACCACATACTTTTGTTATGCCTTTTTAAGGATGTCATCGCGAGGTACCAAGCAAAGTGAACTGTGCTTCGAATATCTGCGTGTCTGGATAAAGATTTCGAAAATAATAGCATAAAAAATGCCCGCAGTTTTCTGCAGGCATTTTTTTATCATTCAATAATCCATTTATTTTTTCTTGTCTTCCGCCTTACCCAACGCCCTGTTCTTGGCAAAATCTACCAGTATCGGGGCTGCCACAAAGATAGAAGAGTAGGTACCAGTGATTACACCGATCAGCATCGCGAATGCAAAACCCCTGGTTACTTCACCGCCAAAGATGAACAGGATAAGCAGGGTTAAGAATACGGTTAATGATGTCATAACCGTACGGCTTAGGGTTTCATTGATGGCACGGTTAATCACCGACGCGTTATCTGCGCCTCTCATCAGCCTGCTGTCTTCACGTATACGGTCGTACACGATTACCGTATCATTCATAGAGAAACCGATCACCGTCAAAACAGCCGCAATAAAATGCTGGTCTATCTCGAGCGGGAATGGAACGATGGTACGGCAATAACTGAATACGATCAGGGTTACCAATACATCATGCAATAATGAAACGATCGTACCGAGTGAATATCTCCAGTCGCGGACACGGATGAAGATGTATAAACAGATCGCGATGATACCGAATATTACCGCTTTTTGCGCGCCGGCTTTCAGGTCATCAGAAATGGTTGGCAAAACGGTTTGTGAACCTTGTTTGTAATTTTTTTCGAAATCAGTGAAAGTCACATTTGAAGGCAGATGATTTTTCAGGCCCGTATAGAGTTTCTTTTCAACCAGGGAGTCAATATTGGTACCTGTTTCTTTGATTTTATACGAAGTAGTGATGTTCACCTGGTTCTTGGTATCCACTGTTTTAATAATCACTGCCTCTCCGAATTCTTTTTTCAGTTCATCACGGATCTCATCCGGGTTAACGGCTTTATCAAATTTGATGGTATAGCTGCGTCCGCCTGAAAATTCAACACCTTCATCAAAACCATTAAAATAGGTTCCGATACCCGCAATCAATATAACAACAGACAACATGTATGCATATTTCCGGTACTCAATGAATTTGAAAGTGGCGTGTTTGAATATTTTTTTAGAGATACCGGTGAAATATTCAAAGTGACGGTTCTTATTCATATACCAGTCGGTGATCAGTCTTGATACCAGGATACCGCAGAATAACGATAACAGAATACCGATGATCTGTGTGGTGGCAAAACCCAATACCGGACCCAGCCCGAAATAAGCAAGTATGATAGCAGTTAGGAGGGTAGTAACGTGTGCATCCAGTACCGGTGATAAAGAACGCCTGTAACCATCATTCACAGCGGCCTGGTAACTCTTACCCTTGGTGAGTTCTTCTTTGATCCGTTCAAAAATGATAACGTTGGTATCCACCGCAAGGCCTATCGTTAATACAAGCCCTGCAATACCTGGAGCGGTCAGCGTAAAGCCGAGTGCACTCAGGATACCGATGGTGAACAGCAGGTTCAGGATCAGGGCAATATTTGCCACCCATCCACCTGTGTTAAAGTATAACAGCATCAAAGCAAAGATCACGATGAAGGCTATCAGGAAGGATAAGGCGCCGCCTTTGATAGATTCTTTACCGAGTGTTGGCCCAACCTGTTGTTCCTGCACAATCTTGGCAGGAGCAGGAAGTTTACCACTTTCCAGTATCTGTGCCAGGTCCTGCGCTTCTTTTACTGTATAGCTTCCGGCGATCTGTGAATTACCGGTGGTGATGGCTTCATTTACATTGGGTGCAGAGTACACAAAATTATCCAGTACAACGGCGATGGGTTTTCCTACATTACGCCCGGTCATTTTAGCCCAGATAATAGTACCTATCTTATCCATATTCATTTTAATGGCGATACGGCCCCTCTCATCATAATCCTGCGAAGCGCTGATACCTTCCCCGCCTAATTCTGCCTGGCCATTGTCTAATGTTTTGATCGCATACATGGCCAGTATATCCTTGAATTTAGGATCGGCCAGCTCCGCTTTACCATACATAAATACCAGGTTGGAAGGGAATTTGCTTTTTACAAAATCCATTCTCAGGTAATCGTTAAGGGTACCGGTATCTTTCGAAGGGATATAGCCAATCATAGCAGGGAAAGAAGTCTTTCCGTCGGTGCCGGTATAGGGCCTTGAGAATTCAACCAGCCTGGTGATTGGGTTTTTGGTAGCATTCAGTTTTGCTGAATCCACATTGCCAGGAGCCAGTTTGGTATTGGCTGTAGCCAGCGAAGAAATAGTGGCAGTTTTACTCGTATCTGTTTTTTCAGTAGCAGGGGTTACTTTTTTCGCAGTATCTGCTAACAGTTGTTTTTTAGTGGTATCCGTTGTTTTTGTTCCATTCAGGTATTCTTCAACAGCTTTATCCGCTGTAGTAATACCATTTACGAGTTCTTTATTCTCTAAAGTATACATTTCAAAGAACTGCAGGTTCGCGGTTGATTGCAGGTAAGCCCTTACCCTTTCTTTATCGGTAACGCCTGCCAGTTCAATATTGATAATGCCTTTGGCAGGATCAGGGTTGATATTGGGAGAGGCCACGCCAAAACGGTCTATCCTGGTACGTAATATCCGGTAAGTGGTATTAAAGGCTATATCTGCCTGTTCTTTAAGGTAGCTACTCACTGCGGCATCGCTGGCATCGATCTTGATTTTGCCATTACTGCGTGAAGCAAAAAATGGCGCCAGGTTAGCGGATGGGTTCACTTTTTTAAATTCTTCGCGGAACAGGCTGATCAGGTCGGCATTGGTATTGGCTTTTCTTTCAACAGCCTGGCCAAGCGCTTTATTGAACAAAGGGTCTTTGGTATAATTAGCGAGAGACTTTATCAAACCGTCTAATCCCACTTCCATCGTAACACTCATACCACCCTGCAGGTCAAGACCCAGCATCAGTTCCTTTTCTTTGGCGCTGCGGTAAGTAGTTAATCCAAAAGCCAGTTTTGTTTCCTTGGTACTGTCTAATAAACGCTTAAGCCTTTCTTTTCTCAGGTCGGCAAGGCTATCGGCATAAGCTGCCTGAAGTTCCTTATTGCCTGGGTATTTAAGCGTTGGGGAGGGGAATCTTGCCACCCACGTGTCGGCCTTTTTTTCCATGGCGTTTTCGTGGTTCTTCACAAACCAGGTAAAAGACAATTGATACACACAGATGAGTATCAAGGCAATCGCAAAAAAACGCACTAAACCTTTCAGTTGCATATTAGTAACGGTTTATAATTTTTTTTAGAGCGGCAAAGATAGGGGAATGGGAATGAAATACGGTATACCCCTGTTGAGTCCCTGTTGAGTTTGATGTTTGGGAAAGACCCTGGTGGCCCAGAACCTTACAGAACTGTAACCCAGGGGCTGATACCGCTGCACCTAATCAAATAAAAAGAACGATACCGGTACTAGGTGACGGCATGGTATAGTAAAAGATAAATATATTATTTGACGTCAGAAAGAGTAACATCATAATACAAAGTTGCATTTGCCGCGATTACAGGAGGATTTCCTGTACAGCTATAACCAAGAGCCGATGGGATGATTAATTTAATACGTCCACCTTTTTTAAGCAGAGGAAGGCCAATTTTCCAGGCATCAATTACATTCATCAGGGAAATATCCTGCGGATTAGAGACTGAAGTAAATGTAGTACCATTTAAAAATTTGCCAGTATACACTACAGAAACGATAGAAGTACTGGTGGGTGAAATGCCAGTACCCGGAGTAATGATCTGATAAAATAAACCTGTCGTATGTTCAGTATAAACAATACTATTAGCATTACAGTAAGCAATCAGCTCTGCTCTTTCGGAAGTAACAGGAACCGGCTGGCACCCACTTGTATCTTTCTTTCCACAGGAATTCAATAAAAAAGAGATAAGAAACAGAAACCCAAGCATTTTTTTCATGAACATCTTTTATTTTTTAATATAGACTTTGATTTAGGCATTAAGGCTGCTTAGCCCCGGCATTTTCAGTGTTTTTTTTCCTGGCGAGGAGTTCCAAATACCGTTGTTCCTGCATTTCCCACCTGAATTTCCGGTAAAAAAAAGCCATGAAAAGGGAAATGACCAAGATGGCTATAAACAAAACAATGAAACTCAGCCTGGAATTAGCTTCCATATTGGCTCTTTCATACCAACCGCTTGATAATACCAGTATCAGGCTAATCCCAAGGGTAAACCCTCCGGAAAGGCCGATCAAAAAGGGCCTGGTACTGGTTCGCTCCTGTTCCCGGTTCTTTGACCAGTAGGTAAGAAAAATTTCATCTGTACTGCTCAGCATGCTGCAAAACTAACGGTTCCGGAATAATATGCCCTTCAACTGCCTGTTAATAAAAACAGGCAATCCCTGTTTCGTGACAACCGGAAAGGCTTTACATTCGGTAAACACCTGATAACTTTTCCTATGTCATTGATCAAAAAATACGGGGCCTTTTTATTCCTGGCAATATTGATTGCCCATTGTGTTTGTATCTATTTTGAATGGGGTACACTCAGAACCATCACTAAACTTCTCCTTTTACCGGTACTGATTGCATACTTATGGGTACATACGGGGAACAGGATGCATAGTTTGCAATTGCCGGTGTATGCGGGACTTATATTTTCTTTTTTGGGCGACCTGCTGCTGGCGCGGCCCGGTGAGCAGTTCTTCTTATTGGGAATGCTGGCCTTTATCGGTACGCATGTTTGTAACAGTATTTATTTTTACAGGCTTCAACCTCTCAGGTTCAGCAGGGCGAAAGAGGCATGGTTGGCGCTGATCGTATTACTGGTAGTGACCGTTGTGGTTTTCGGGGCGTTGTATCCTTACCTTGGTAAATTTAAATTGCCTATCCTGGTTTATATGCTCATGATCAGTATCATGGGTATTCTGGCCACCAATACCGTAAGCAACCCAACGCTGAAGAGTCTTGCTATACAATATTTTATTCCTGGCGCTGCGCTGTTTGTTTTCTCGGATGGGGTGTTGGCTATGAATAAATTCTACTATCACAAACCCTTTGTTGATATCATTGTCATGTTGAGTTATGGCTATGCCCAATTCCTTTTGATACTGGGTTTCAGGGGAAAATGGAGTCCCTCGCAGAAATAATTTTAATTAGGTGAAAGTTACAAAATAACTTAATCGAACCACGTGTGGACGGGCGGGTTTCCAAATCCCAAATTGCTGAACGGGTGGGCTTCCCAGTTGCCAATTGTACCCACTTATTTTGAAACCTTTACTTATATAATTGTATGCATTCTTGCATGTATGCCCCAGCGGGGCTACCGCTTTGTAACACCCAGATGATAGTATGATCTATAATGCGCCAACAGGCTCTACCCTTGGGGGTGTTATACTTGAGAGAAGATCATGCAGGTACCCCGCCCGGTTGCAACTACCGCGGAAAACAAAAATTATTTTGACTCTTAACAGATAAGTATTTTTTTCTCCGCATAGTCTCCGCCTGGTTGTGGTTGCGGAAGGGTAGTCCCTACGGGACAAATGTTTTTTACATGAGGGCTTTTTTGTTACAGAGCGGTAGCCCCGCTGGGGCATTTTTTGATTGTATGCAATAGGGTGTGTGGCTCAATAGGCTTTAGAAAAGTTACCAAATAACTTGATTGAATTACGTGATGAACGGGTAGGTTTCCCAATTCCCAATTGGACC
>JBKJPR010000425.1:0-4186 GCA_046594275.1 Sediminibacterium sp. | reverse complement strand
TCGTCACTTAATTCATAACCGCTCTTATATTTTTCAGGAATTTTTGCCCATACAAACATGCCCACCTGCGATTTTGAAAAGGCACAATTGAGCAGGCTGAGTAACTCAAATACTTTTTCTCTCCGTTTTGCATAAACAGCATTTATGTCGTCATACCATTCTTTTCCGAGACCCAAAGCTTTTGCTGCGGCCAATTGAATGGGCAGGAACATACCACTGTCCATATTGCTTTTGAAACGCAATATTTCATCTATCCTTTCGCTGGCGCCGCAGAGCATCCCTACTCTCCAGCCGGCCATGTTCTGGCTTTTACTTAATGAATTCAGTTCGATCACAGTTGCTTTGGCGCCGGGAATACTTAACAGGCTCATGGGTATTTCGTTCAGGATAAAACTGTAGGGGTTATCGTGGCAGACAAGGATATTGTGTTTCATACCAAAAGCAACGATCTTTTCAAACAATGCTTTGGTAGGTAACTGGCCCGTTGGCATGTGGGGGTAATTAACCCATAAGAGTTTTACTTTGCTAAGATCCGTTCTTTCCAATGCATCAAAATCCGGTTGCCAGTCATTCTCTTCTTTTAATTCGTAGGGAACAGCTTTACCACCCGCCAACTTTACCGCACTGCTGTATGTGGGATAACCCGGGTTGGGTATCAATGCCTCATCACCCTCATCCAGGTAAGTCATACAGATATGCATGATGCCTTCTTTACTTCCGATCAGGGGCAATATTTCTGTATCGGGGTTCAGCTCTACCGCATACCAGGCTGCATACCAATCAGCAATCGCTTTGCGCAAAACAGGTGATCCTTTATAATTCTGGTAAGCATGTGTATTGGGTTTGGCAGCTTCTTGCTGCAGTACCTGTATTACTGACGGGTGTGGTGGCAGATCGGGACTACCAATACCCAGGTTGATAATACGCTTACCCTGTTTATTCAGCTCATCTATCTCCCTCAGTTTCATGGAAAAATAGTATTCGCCGATGCCTTCCAGCCTTTTTGAAGTTCCTGTTGCCATAACTTATCCTTTTACAACTTTTCCTTTTTTATAAATACCAAACATCTTTACGCTGTTGGTGAATGGTTCAATAGCCTCCATTACGGCATCCAGTTGTTGCCGGCTATCAAATTCCATATCGGCATAAAACCCATATTTAAAATTGCTGCCGGGTATGGGCATACTTTGCAGTTTGCTCAGGTTGACCCCCTTGTCGGAAATATGGGTTAGCACTTTGGCCAATATCCCCCTTGAATGGTTGGTCTGAAAATAGAGGGATGCTTTATCCGCATTGCCAATTTCCACGGCTTCTTTTTCTCTTTGTAAAACAAGAAAACGTGTTACATTATTCTTAAGGGTATGAATATCGGGCGCGATCACTTCCAGTCCGTATAATTCAGCGGCCAGCTTGCTGGCGATGGCTGCAGCATGTTTGCTGTGGTGCTGGTGAATATGTCGGGCGCTTAAAGCCGTATCTTCTGTCTCCACCAGTTTCCAGTGATTACTTTCCAGGTAATCCATGCATTGCAGGATGGCCATGGGGTGACTATGCACTTCTTTAATATCCGCCAGTTTTACACCCGGGTTGGCCAATAGATTCTGGCTGATAGACAGGTACACTTCTCCCACCACCTTGAGGCTGCTTTTCTGCAATAGGTTATAATTAGGGAGGATGCTGCCTGCAATGGAGTTTTCGATGGCCATAATCCCGCCAGCCGATTGTTTTTTATCTGATGCGATTTTAACCAGATCCCTGAAAGTAGCACAAGGGATGACCTCCACCTGTTTTCCAAAAAAGTGCCGGGCAGCTACCTGGTGAAAGCTGCCTTCGTAGCCCTGGATGGCAATACCACCTCCGGTTCCCCCGCCTCTTCTTCGGACAGGGCTGAAGGGGGAGCTACGAGGGGGTTTACTATTTTTAACTGTACTCATTTTTTCTTCTTTTTAAAATATTCTCTTCAAGAGTTAGGTGGTGTTGGGTATAAAAAATCCCGGCCTTTTGGGCCGGGATCGTATCTTAATTTGTTTTCGCTTTTATGCTTTGGCAAATACTACCCGGCTTCTTTTTTCAAAGAAGTAATAAAAGAAAAAATAGAAAGTATTTGCTGTAATTGTCCTCATTTCATTTCAAATATAAGGATTGATTGTATCCAAAACATATTTTTAGAATTTTATTTAGCTAACAAACCTTAGTTTTTTACCCGTCGGGTCGCTATAGCGACCTGACGGGTAAAAAAAAAGCCCCTCCGTGGAAACGGAGCGGCCTCTAACGATTGCTTGCCATATGAAAAGAGTTACATGCTACCAACCAGCCGACAAGCGGGCGCTACACTATCTAAGCACGGCAGCGTGTTGAATTAATTTTTCTTTTTAACAGAATCTTTAGCAGCTTTTGCGGCAGAATCAATCAAAGATTTTGTAGAATCAGAAGTTGCTTCTACTGAATCTTTCATAGCATTTTTAGAAGAATCAATTGCATTCAAGGTTGAATCTTTTACCCCTTCGGTAGAAGTGCCACTTTTACAAGCAGTCATTAAACCGGCTACAGCTAAAATTACGAATACTTTTTTCATGTTTGTAAGCATTTTTTGTGTGAGTGAATTTGTTGTTAATACCGTGAGGTGATAAAAGGTAACCCGGGGGCCATATATTTTTAAAAAATAATTTTAGGGCTATTTTGGGTTACTTTTACTCCCCTTATCGTATTAAAAGCAAGACAGTGAAAGCCGATACTAACGAACAAGCATTACTGAAAGGACTGGCTAACAATGATTCTAGGGCCATCGAGACCATTTACAAAGACAATTTTACGATGGTGCAGTCTTTCATTTTGCACAATAACGGTTCTTACGACGACGCAAGGGATATTTTCCAGGAAGCAATGATCGCACTATATGAGAAGGCGCAAAGCGAATCTTTTGTCTTAACCTGCCAGATAAAAACCTATGTATATTCTATATGCAGGCGTCTATGGCTTAAGCGGTTACAACAGCTTGGCCGGTATTCAAACCAGGTTGACAACCTGGATGAGACCGTACCGGTAGAAGAGGATCTTGACCTACACGAAAAACGCAATGCCGAGTTTGCGATAATGGACCGGGCGATGAACAGTTTAGGAGAACCTTGTAAGAGTTTGCTGGAGGGATATTACCTCAAAAAAATGGGTATGCAGGAGTTGGCTTCCGAATTTGGGTATACCAACGCTGATAATGCCAAGAACCAGAAATACAAATGTTTGATGCGGCTGAAGAAATTATTTTTCTCGCAATATAATATCGGAGATTAAACACCATGGACGACAATTTATTATTAGAAGCGATCGAAAGGTACCTCAACGGCGATATGAATGCCGCTGAACGTACTTATTTTGAAAAGCTCCGGAAAGATACCCCGGAAATAGACCAGATGGTAGTAGAACACAGCATGTTCCTTCACCAGATGGATATCTATTCTGTTCACCGTAACCTCAGGCAGAGCTTACAGGTTGCCCATGCTAAATTACTGGAACGCGGTGAAGTAAACGAAGGGGGCGAATTGACCACCAAAGGCCGTGTGGTTCAGCTCTGGAACAAATACAAAAGGGTAACTGCCATTGCAGCGTCCGTTGGCGGTGTGATTGCCCTGATCATCAGCGGCCTCACGGTTTACTTCTCTCCCACTGTAAACAACAGCCAGATACAACAACTCAGTAAGGATATTGAAGTAATCAAGCGCAACCAGCAATACCAGGGTACTTTGATCAATGAAGTAAAAAGCAAGATCCCTGAAAATGCAAGGCTGATCAGCGGCGGTTCAGGGTTCCTGATAGATACCAAAGGTTTCATCATTACCAATGCCCACGTACTGAAAGGCTCGGGCGCCATAGTGGTAAACAGCAAAGGGCAGGAATTCAATGCCATAATAGTCAATATTGACCTGGAAAAAGACCTGGCTATATTGAAGATTGATGATAAGGAATATGAAGCATTGAAATCACTCCCCTACAGCATCCGCAAGGCAAACACGGAATTGGGCGAACAGGTATTCACATTGGGTTATCCGCGTAATGATATCGTTTACGGCGAGGGATACCTTAGCGCCAGAACCGGCTACAACAGCGATTCCCTTACCTACCAGGTGCAGATCAGCGCCAATCCCGGTAATTCGGGCGGGCCGGTATTCAATACCAACGGCGAGGTTATCGG
>JBKJPR010000184.1:0-2705 GCA_046594275.1 Sediminibacterium sp. | reverse complement strand
ATATTCCCTGAATGATATTTTTTTGCGTAACAGGAAATAGCCTTCTTCGTTTTTATATCCCTGCTGCAACAATGCTTTATACTCACCTGCTGTTTGATCTCTGAACAGCCCGGCCAGGCTCTCACTTAAAGAATCAATAGTGGAACGGAAAAGCAACCCGTTCTTTTCACGCAGCGCCGCTACCCTGAAATCCATATAGATATCAAACTGTGGAATACTCGTGCTGAGCATCTGCCCGTCTTCGCTGTAGATCGTTCCACGTTCCGCTTCAATCTCATCCAGCTTCTGGTGCAGGCTGTCACTCATACTCCGCCAATGCACTCCCTGTACCTGTTGTATATACACCGCTTTAGTGAAAATGGCCACACACGCTAGCACCACCAGTATGTAACTGAGGTAAACTCTCCATAGTATGTCGCGTTTTACATCCAAGATTTTTAATTGATAATTAGTAATTAATAATTAATAATTTTTTCATTTGCGCTGTTATACTCTTCTTTGCCCCTATAATGTTGATTATAATGCCCATGGTGTCACATTTTATGCATACCCATTCCCGAATATCATTATTGCTATTCCTTCGCCCTGTCAATTATTAATTACTAATTTTTAATTAACCGCTGCGGCATTTCTTTACTCACTTTCAGGCCCAGCGGTTCTGAGGCTTTCACGATCTGCCTTTCTTCACTTTTGAACATCACTTCACTCTTCAGTGTCTTGTATTCGTACTGCAATTCTTTCAACTCAGTTGTGGTGCTGTTGATCTTCCGTATGATTCTGTCTGCCCTGTGGCCGTTAGCGATATATAGAACTGCCAATACAGACAGGAATAAAAAGAAGGGTATATTCTTCACAATCCACTGGTAATTGAATATTCCTTTCAGTGGGTTCTTATTTGGTTTATCGTTTGTTTGTTCTGTCATTTATTTGGTTATAACCCACCGCTTACCTCCCCTAAAAAACGGGACTGGCTCTCCCGGGAGGGGATAAATTTTGCTACCTAATCATATAAATCTTACTCTTCAATCATATTTTTCTGCGATCTTATTTTTCTGTGATCATATTTTTTCTGCAATCCTCAACTTAGCACTCCGGCTCCTGTTATTACACTTCAACTCTTCTTCACCTGCAGTTACCGGCTTCTTTGTTATCGCTTTCCATATTTCCTGTTTCGGTACAGACATGAAGGGGTTGCCTGGGGGGGGGTCAACACTGCCCTGCCGGAAGAAATTCTTCACTACCCTGTCTTCTATGGAATGGAAGGTGATGATGGCAACACGGCCACCCTTTTTCAGCACAGCAGGAAGCTGCTGCAGCATGTCTTTTAACGCACCCATTTCATCATTCACCTCGATTCGCAAAGCCTGGAATACCTGTGCCAGGTACTTATTGGGATTTCCTTTCACCACGGGGCTGATCATTGCCTTGAACTGTTCGATGGTAGCCGATTGCAAATGCTTCCGTTCCTGTACAATGTGTTTGGCCAAAGTTTTCGAATTGGTTACTTCTCCGTATTGTTCAAACATTTTATGCAACTGTTGTTCGCTATAGTTCCTTATCACATCATTGGCGGTTGAGCCCTGCCGCCTGTCCATACGCATGTCGAGGGGGCCTGAGAAACGGATCGAAAAACCTCGGTCCCCTTCATCGAACTGGTGACTGCTTACACCAAGGTCAGCCAGCAGCCCATCCACTTCAGACAGTTTGTGGAAACGAAGCATGCGTTGCAGGTGACGGAAGTTCTGCGGCACAAAAATGATACGTTTATCAGCGGGCATATTTTTTTGTGCATCGGCATCCTGGTCAAATGCGACTAATTTTCCTTTTACATTTAGTTGCTCCAGTATCCCTTTGCTATGGCCACCTCCTCCAAATGTGCAATCCACATACACACCATCGGGGTTAATGGCAAGGCCGGCTAAGGTTTCATGGTAGAGGACAGGGACATGATAATCAGGGTTTGGAGTTTGGAGTTTGGAGTTTGGGGTTTCCTTCATCACAATTTTTGGTTTTTTACTTCCTAATCCTTTTCCTTGTTATCCTTGTCTGCCATCACTTCCTGCGCCAGGCTGCTAAATGCCTCGGGTGAAAAATCCTCAAAGAGCTGTTTGTACTTACCGGCATCCCAGATCTCGAATCGGTCAAGTGCGGCGGCCAGAACAATGTCTTTGCCTAACCCGGCAAATTCCTTCAGTGTAGGAGGCAAGAGCATCCGGTTGGCAGAATCCAGTTCTACCTCGGTGGCCCCACCCAAAAACTGGCGGCGGAATTGACGTACTTTTGGGTCGAAATCATTCAACTGGCTGATCCTGGAAATGATCAGTTCCCAACTTTTGAGCGGGTACAGCGTGAGGCATTTTTCGAAACCACGGCCGAGAATGAAACGTCCTTCCCCTTCCGGCAACTGCTTTTTCAGTCCGCCGGGAAGCAGGAAGCGACCTTTCGCATCAACCGTAGCCTCATATTCGCCGTGAAATCCGTTCATAAGTGAATAAATATTTCCAAGATTACCACTTGTTGACACAAAATAACACTTTTTCCCACTTTTAAATCAAAAATGGGCCAATTGTATTTATCCACACAATTAGTTGACCTGTAATGCAATACGGGTAAGACTTTAAGCTGATTTTTGCTGTTATTCTCTGAATAAAATGTGAATTCCTGTGGATAACAGGTGTGTTTTGGTGGAAATGATGTGATTTTTA
>JBKJPR010000126.1:0-3536 GCA_046594275.1 Sediminibacterium sp. | reverse complement strand
AGCCAGGACTGGCTGTACAATTACCGTTTTACCTGGGGTATTGAAAACAGTTTTGGAGGGGTAGCCAGGAGGGCAAAATATTTAACAGGGCCGGGGCTGGCATTCCAACTGTTCATAGAACATTACCGGGAATTAGCAAGTCTCTACCACGCATTTTTCCCTGATGTTAAAAAAATGGCTGAGGCCGGGCTTGCTGCTCGCTTAATGCAATAGGCAGTTATCTTTGCCAAAATTTTTTACATGAAGTCGATCCTGAGCCTGGCATTATTTTTTGCAACTTTTTGTTCCCAAGCCCAACAGAAACCTCCTGAGCTGGATAAATCAGCAATGGACATGAGTTATTGGCCTGAAAGTTATCCAACTTTAAAAAGCCGTGGCCTGGCCAGAGACATGCCGGTAGCAAGGGTTATTTATGGAAGGCCTTTAAAAAACGGCAGGTCAATTTTTGGCGGGATGATCCGGTATAATGATTTATGGCGCCTCGGCGCTAATGAAGCAACGGAAATAGAATTCTTTAAAAATGTAAAGATCGGTGGTAAAATAGTGCCTAAAGGACGGTATACTTTATACTGTATTCCCGACGAGAACAACTGGACCCTGATCATAAATAAAGAGAATTATACCTGGGGCCATTTTACTTACGACAGCAAGAAAGATGTGCTGCGGACAGATATAAGTATTGAGAAGAATCCCGATACTACGGAAGCTTTTACAATTTATTTTGAAGAGACAAAGAGCGGGGCAAATATGATCTTTTTATGGGATGACAGGAAAGCAATAATGCCCATCGCAATAGCTGCCGATACGCCTGTTATACCTGTAAAGAAGCCCACGAAGAATACCAAAAAGAATTAATCTGCATGATAATGAATGGTTAAATTGCCAAATGGTTGAAAGTATTGACCATTGACCATTAACCATTTACAACCATTGACCATTCACCATTGACCATCTGCATCTAAACCCCTTCTCATGAAACTTGCTACAAAATATATTCATGCCGGCACAGAACCCGATCCTTCCACCGGGGCTATCATGACACCTATTTATCAAACCTCTACCTATGTACAGGAAGCGCCGGGCGTTAACAAAGGATTTGAATATGCCCGAAGCCAGAACCCTACACGTAAAGCGTTGGAGGAGGCTTATGCCCAGATCGAGAATGGAAAATTTGGCCTGGCATTCAGCAGTGGGGTAGCAGCAACAGATGCAGTTATCAAATTATTATCGCCGGGTGATGAAGTGATCGCCGCCCATGATATGTATGGGGGAACCTACCGGATGTTCACAAAGATATTCGCGAAATACGGGATACAATTCACCTATGTAGACACTACTGTTGTATCGAATGTACAAAAAGCGATGTCAGCCCATACGAAATTGATCTGGATTGAAACGCCTACCAACCCATTGATGAATATTACAGATATTGTTGCTGTAGCTGCCATTGCGAAAAAAGCTAAGGCCCTGCTTTGCGTAGATAATACTTTCGCTTCTCCTTATTTACAAAATCCATTGGATCTTGGCGCTGATATCGTAATGCATTCTGCCACCAAATACCTGGGCGGCCATAGTGATGTGATACAGGGTTGCCTGATGATGAATGATGCGGCCCTGAGGGAGGAATTATATTTTATTCAAAAAAGCTGTGGCGCAGTGCCCGGTCCGATGGATTGTTTTCTGGTAATGCGTGGTATTAAAACACTCCATATTCGTATGCAGCGCCATTGCGAAAATGGCGATACAATCGCTCATTTCTTGCGCAACCATCCAAAAGTGGGAAGGGTATACTGGTGCGGTTTTGAAGACCACCACAACTATGCCATCGCAAGGAAGCAGATGCGCGGTTTTGGCGGTATGATGAGCTTTACTTTGAAAGACGATAGTGTGGAGAATGCTAAAAGGGTTTTATCCTCCACAAAAATATTTGCCCTCGCAGAAAGTTTAGGCGGTGTTGAATCATTGATCAATCACCCCGCATCTATGACACATGCTTCTATCCCCAGGGAAGAAAGGATTAAAAACGGATTAACAGACAGCCTGATCAGGCTAAGTGTGGGTATTGAAGATGCAGATGACCTTATGGATGATCTTAACCAGGCTATTGGCTAACCAGCAGTCAATTTTTTTTTTACATAGGAATATCCCGATAACGGAGATATGTTTCGCTTAAAATAACTTAGCGTAGAAGCGTTATTACTTCTTCCTCTGTGTTTCGCAGTGTCGTTGTGTTTCTGTGGTTCAAAAAAAACCACAACGGCACAGCGGCACTCAGTATCACAGCGTATTTACAAGAGAAGTTATATAGTATGAATCTATGTGTTTCACTACAGGCCTGTGCAGGCTGGCAGTTAGCAAATGGAGATAATGAAAACAGAAAACAATTCCCGCCTGAAAGATTTTTTCGATGAGAAGGTAAAGCAATACAACCAGCCTTCGTTCATTAAAGCCGACCCGGTTTGTATTCCCCATCTCTTTACCAAACAGCCCGATATAGAGATCGCCGGTTTATTTGCCGCTGTTTTTGCCTGGGGCAATCGCACTACCATCATCAACAAATCAAAAGAACTGATGAGCCTGATGGATAATGCGCCCCTTGATTTTTGCCTGAACCATAATGCCAATGGATTAAAACGATTAGAAGGATTTAAACATCGCACATTCAACACCACAGATCTTTTATACTTTATAGAATTCCTCCGGTTTCATTATACCCATTATGCAAGCCTCGAAGAAGCATTCCTGATTTCCCCTCACCGTGGAGGGGGGGACGATGTTTTGGCCCTTGGCGAAAACATCGGGGATGGCATTGCGTTTTCTCTTATCCATTTCCACAACTATTTCTTCTCGCTTGAACATGTTCCCCCACGAACCAAAAAGCATATCTCCACTCCCTGGAAAGGCTCCACCTGTAAAAGGCTGAATATGTTTTTACGCTGGATGGTGCGGAAGGATGAACAGGGCGTTGATTTTGGACTTTGGAAAAAAATCAGCCCGTCGCAACTGATCTGTCCCATTGATGTGCATGTTGCACGGGTGGCCAAACGCTTTGGGGTGCTGGATAGAAAACAGATCGACTGGCTGGCGGCGGTAGAATTAACCAATTACCTGAGAACCCTGGATCCGCAGGACCCTGTTAAATATGATTTTGCTTTGTTCGGGTTGGGCGTAATAGAAAAATATTAGATACATAAAAAAGGAGAGTGAAGTGGTCCTGAATCTTCCACCGGTTCAGAAACAAATAATATTCTCAGCCCCTGACTGAAGTTCATTTGCTATTCTTTCTCCTACCTTTACTAACCATGGAAGCAGGAAACGAACTACTTAGATTAGAAGACCTGACGCCGGAACAACTGGCTATTTTTATCAATGACCTTATCGAAAAAGATTTTTCGCGGCTGGTACAGATACTCTATCGTTTGGATGTAAGCGAGGATAAACTTAAAACCGTTTTACAGGAGAACCCAACCGGTGATGCAGGGAACATGATCGCAATATTAATCATCGAAAGAATAGCTCAGCGGGAGCAGGTAAAA
>JBKJPR010000066.1:0-6179 GCA_046594275.1 Sediminibacterium sp. | reverse complement strand
CAAGCAAAAAGCAGTGATTTCATAATAGTTTTTTTGGCAATTACAAGCGTTGGTATACGGTTGATATTTGGTTTATCAAAAAGCCGGATTAACGGCCATGTACGAATTAAAACGTAGTAAAACTAAAAAGGTTACAGAAGAGCAGGTGTTAAAAAACCGGCAAGAAATGCAGGCGGACGAAATCCGTTACAAGTGGTAAATTTTTATAGGGTATAGCGATTCTATCTTGAAGTATGCTTTAATGAATCCACCGGGTTCATTAGATTTTTTAGGTAAAGGAATAGAGGTCGCCCTATCGCCAATTTGTTATACTGAAGAATTTAAAAAAGGAGGGAAGCTTTACAGTTACTTTGTTACAGCCCGTATGCGTAACCCCGGGTCGCTCAGGGCCGCTGGGCCCCGTCCCTACTCCGGGGCTGCTTTGGCCACTGCCCAAATCTGCTACGCATGATTTGTGCTGTTGAGGCTTCGCCCGACACCGTACCCAATCCCGAGTATTCGGGACCACAGGGACTGATGTTTGTTTTTTCAGCGAACACACCGAAATATGTTTAATTCCTTTACCGAAAAAATGTTATGCAACCAACCCGCCACTTACCTCCCACAAAACCGTTACAGTCTCTCCCGGGAGGGGATGCCCCTTTTTAAAGTCTAATTGGCATGAGGAATGCGATTGGATACAAATAAAAACCCCGCACAAAACGTGCGGGGCCTGCTATAATCATATTCAAAATCTGCGTAATCTGCGATTACCGGATACCATACTTATGCTTATACCGCTCATACAGTTGTTTGTGTTTATCGTTCAGTTCAATCGCCCGGCCCTGAATAAATGCATGTGATATTACACTGCTGTGCATATCAAGTAAATCGCCGTTACTTACAATGATATTGGCGTCTTTCCCTTTTTCAATAGACCCGGTTACATCATCAATGCCTAGAATTTTTGCGGCATTCAATGTAATAGCGCTTACCCCGGCCTCTTTATCAAGTCCATAGGCTACTGCGGTACCTGCATTAAATGGCAGGTTGCGGCCACGGTTTTGTGAATCATCATCATTAATGCAGAACAGTACACCTGCTTTTTGTAGTGCAGCGGGTGTTTTGTAGGGTTGATCTACATCATCATCATCTAATGTTGGCAGGCTGTGCATCTGGCTAATAATAACGCCGATATTGTTTTGTTTCAATAAATCGGCAATCTGCCAACTCTCACTGGCCCCTACCACTACTACATCGAATCCGAACTCTTTTACAAAATCAATGGCCAGCAACATTTGTTTCACCTGGTTGCAGTGAATGAAAAGCTTCTGCTTTTTGGTAAACAAACCCCTTGTTGCTTCAAATTTGAGATTGGTTATTTTAGGTTCATTCTGCACATACATTTTTGCCCCCCGGAAAAACTGTTTAACCAGTTCAATTTTATCAAGGCCTTCTTTTACGGGGTCTCCCTGTTGCGGTGCGAACTGGGCAATGAGCGCCGCAAACCGGCCAGTTGCGCGTGAGAGCAGGCTTGGCATATAAAAATGCATTCCCATATCTGCGCGGTAAGCCGCATCTTCAAAGTTCCAAGCATCTAATTGTACAACGGACGACTGCCCGGCAATAAGCGATCCTACTGGTGCCGTGTGTGCCAATAATATTCCATTGGAACGCAGGGTATTGGTGATTTTAGAATCTGCGTTGTATGCATTAATAGAATGAACGCCCGGGTTCATATCGCCGATCTCGTTAAAATCCTGCATACTCCTTATCCCCGAAATCTCCTGCAGCCCCAGGGTGGAGGAAGGCAGGATCATACCCGGGTAAATATGCTTTCCTTGCACATCAAGCACTTCAGCACCCGTCGAAGGAATGGTCATATTGGCGCCCACTTCTTCTATTTTTCCGTTATTGATTTTTATGGTTGCATTTTCAATCACGGTGCCGTTGCCTACATGTACGGTTCCGTTTTTCAGAAACAGCAAACCTTTCTGTGCTTTTACGGGATAAATGTTATCCTGCGCTGTTGCCATACCCGAGAGAAGCAACAGGGAGCTGAGTATATAAATAATTCTTTTCATTGTTCTTGTTTTAGTGGTTAGCATGCGTTTGTTCATCTTCATCTGCGTCAATTTCCAGCATACCCATTTTATGGCCATGGTCTAAACAGGTATTAACGTATTTGTAGCTGGGGGTAAATGGCGCTACCGGCCCGCCGGTTCTTTTTTCACCAACCATCTTTCCAATCAGCCGGGTGCGTTCCGCTTTTACCTGCTTTCTCATAGCCGCGTCTTTTTCCCTGTCAAAAAAGAAAGTTCCATCTACCATGGTATACAGGGCCCTGGCATAAATGCTGAGTGGGTTATCGCTCCATAAAACAAGGTCCGCATCTTTTCCTTCTTTGATGCTGCCCACGCGGTCGTCAACGTGCAGCATTTTAGCCGGATTAATGGTTACCATTTTAAGTGCATCTTCTTCACTTATTCCACCATACTTCACACTTTTGGCCGCTTCCTGGTTTAACCGACGTGCCATTTCTGCATCATCTGAATTAATGGCTACCGTTAATCCTACCTTATGCATGATGGCAGCATTATAAGGGATGGCATCCTGCACCTCGTTTTTATAGGCCCACCAGTCAGAAAAAGTAGAAGCGCTGGCGCCGTGTTCTTTCATTTTATCGGCTACTTTATAACCCTCCAGAATATGTGTAAACGTGTTGACACGGAAACCAAAATGTTCTGCCACGCGCATGGTGGAAACAATTTCACTGGCAACATAACTATGGCAGGTAATAAACCGTTTTTTGTTCATGATTTCTACGAGCGCATCCAGTTCAAGGTCTCTTCTCAGCAGAGAAGGCGCCGCTCCTTTCTTTTTGTTGTTTGCATCTGTTTCTTTCCAGGCGCTTTCGTATGCTTTGGCCCGGGTAAATGCATCCGTCAATACCTGCTCAACGCCCATTCTTGTATCGGGAAAACGGGAATTACCCTGTGTTGAGGAAGAACGTTTTACGTTTTCACCTAAGGCAAACTTTATGAAGGGGTCCGCGTTTTTAAACTTCAGGCCTTCATCATCCGTTCCCCAGCGGAGCTTGATTAATTGTGTCTGGCCGCCAATGGTATTCGCCGAACCATGGAGTATATGCGAGGTGGTTACCCCGCCGCTTAATTGCCTGTATATATTAATGTCATCCGGATCCAGGTTATCCTGCATGCGTACTTCTGAAGTAACGGATTGGCCCCCTTCGTTGGTAGAGGCGGAGGCAATATGTGAATGTTCATCAATAATTCCCGCGGTCAGGTGTTTGCCTGTAGCATCAATAACCCTTGCAGAACCATCGCTGAGGCCTTTGCCGATCTTTACAATTTTTCCGTTTCGTACCAGTACATCTCCTCCCTCAATTTTCCCTTCTTTATCGCTGGTCCAAACGGTTGCATTTTTAAATAAAACCGTTTCGGGTTTGGGTATCGTGCTATCTGCATTTCCAAAGGCGGTGAAGGGGTAAAAAGTACCCCCCGTTTTTGGCATGGGTTTCGGCCGGGTCGTGTCTGCTTTTGCGGCAGTTAATGAAGCGAGTGTAGCGGTCCAGGTAAGTTGGTTGCCGGCAGAATCCACACCGGTACCATTCCATGCATTGCCATTACTATACCCGCTCAGGCGCGTGGCATTGGCGGGCAGATTGGTGGCTGCGGCGGCGGCGGCAGCTATGCCAGGAAATGCACCACCACCGGGCATTGTACCCCCCATATTCATAACAGGCCTGCGGCGCTGCGGTCCCGCAAAACCTATTTTCACTGTTTTTCCGTCAAAACTAAAGCGGGTGGTAAGGGTATCTTTTCCAACTACATTGGCGCTGGTATTTGATTTAACATCCAGTATATACGCCTGCGGCCCGGTTGGGCTATTTACTACTAAATTATAGGTGCCTGCAATATTGTTCCAGGCATCTTCTTTCACCGCATATTTTTCTCCTTTTATCCAGTTTTGGAGCATACTTGTCTTCTCTGCAAATATGGGCCCCGTGGTAATTACAAAATTGGCCAGCTTTCCCGCATCAATACTTCCCACTACATCATACACCCCCAGCCAGGTAGCCGGGTTTTTGGTTAACGCTTCCAGGGCCGCATTTTCTGTAAGGCCATATTCCAATGCTTTGCGGAGGTTGGTCATGAAAGTTTTTGAATCGCGAAGATCTGCGCTAGTCAGGCTAAAAGGAATACCCGCTTTTTCAATAGCTGACGGATTGGTGGGAGCCAGTTCCCATGCTTTCATATCTGCCAGGGATACCAACCTTGCATCGTTGGGGTCCTCCACATCCTGGGCCTGCGGAAAGTTTAGCGATACGATCAATGGCGCTTTTGTAGCCGCCACTTCTTTAATCCGCTGGTATTCCCTGCCGGTTGCCTTAATGATATACTGTACCCCAAATTCATCGCCTATTCTGTCTGCACGCATCAGGTTCCATAAATCTGTACCCACCCTGTCCTGTGCATCAAAAATCTGTGGTAGTGTTTGATTGTCGTTAAAGTTTTTCAAGGTAATATTCACTCCTTCTTCCGTTGCCGCGTTCTTGTTTGATTTGTACCAGGAAGCATCATAATACGTTTGCCGTAAAAGCGCAATATTACCCATTATAGATGCCGGATAACTCTGTGTCGAGGTTCCTTTATTAAAAGAGTAGTTGGCGCTTGCCCTTTCTTTTACAATTACCAGGTTGTCTTTTTGGTTGGCAAGGGTTACTACAGCGCCGGTACCTCTTATAATTCCGTCTTTCTGATGGGTAAGTACCGTACCAAAGCCAGATTCACGCAGGATTTTGGCCCGCGCATCGTCTACAGCAAAAAGGCGGATGGCGTCTACATCTGCTTTCAAGGCCTGGTTCCATCCATAGGCTCCTTTCTGGTTGGAGGTTAACTGGGCAGACCCGAAAAATGCGGCTATGCCACCTGCGCCCGGTTGTGGCCGCTGTGCCTGGGGCATCCCGTAGTCGGAGAAGATATCTATAAAAGAAGGGTAGATATATTTATCCCTGCAGTCTATTACCTGCGCATCTTTCGGGATAGCAACCCCCACGCCTGCCGAAACAATCTTACCGTCGCGGATAACCAGCGTGGCGTTTGTAAGTGTGGTTTGTGCATTGGTAACGATCGTGGCATTTGTAAAAGCATAACAGCCGTCTCTTTTGTCGGCCACGCCATTTACGGGAAATGTTTCCTGGGCCTGCAGCAGCGATGCAAACAGCAGCCCGGTAAGCAGGAGCTTTATTTTTCTCATATTTTCAGTTGATTTTGGAAGAAGATAAAACTACATAAATGCAACTACAGAAAAAACCGTTCATCCTTTTTTCGGTAAATGAGGTTTGTGGTCGGTTAGTCGCCTATTTTTTAAAGGACCCGGCATCCACATCTTTTATAAATTGTATCACCCCGGGAAAATAGTGCGACTGGTCATCCCACATGGAACAATGGCTGCCGTTGGGACAAATCAGGCTTCGCCCATTCTGAACCTGTGTGGCCATCCACTTCATATGCTCAGGATCCATCGTGTCGTGCGTGGCACCGATGGTCAGGGTAGGTGTTTTTATTTTCGGAAGGTCTTTGCTCCTGTCCCATTTGGCCAAACGGCCGCCAACGCCAAATTCGGATGGGCCCTGCATCATCGTGTATATCTCATTGTTCATGTGCGGTATTGCACGCTGCAGCGCTTCGGGCCAGGGGTTTAACCGGCATAAATGCTGGTTATAAAAATTGGGGAGGAGCAGCTCCATATATTTTGGATTACTGAAATCCCCCTTCGCCTCCAATGACCGGATAGTGTCTAAAACTTTACTATCCATTTGTTTGGCCAGCACATCGTCTGCGTATTTGCCATAGGCTGGGCAACTGCTCATCATATTGCTGATGACCAGCCCTTTCAGGTTGTCCTGGTATTTGAGCGCGTATTCCATGGCAAGAATTCCGCCCCAGCTATGGCCCAGCAGGTAAAAATTATCTTTAGTCATGCCCAGCGCTTTGCGCACCTGTTCCACTTCTTCTACAAAATGAGCGATGGTCCAGAGGCTGCTGTCTTTGGGATTATCGCTGAAGTGGGATCCCAGTTGATCATATTCATAAAACTCAAAACCCTGTTGCGGGAAGAAGCTTTCAAAAGATTCGAAGAATTCATGTGTGCCACCGGGGCCGCCGTGTAACAGC
>JBKJPR010000297.1:0-5330 GCA_046594275.1 Sediminibacterium sp. | reverse complement strand
GATGGTTTTAGGATGGATCACCTGCGCGCCATAGTAGGCCATCTCTATTACTTCGGTAAAACTCAGTTGCGTAATAAGCTGTGCATCCGGAAATAATTTGGGATCCGCATTCATTACCCCTTCCACATCTTTCCAGATACTCAGGCTTTCTGCATCCAGTATATTGGCAAAAATAGCGGCGGAATAATCGCTGCCCTCACGGCCAAGTGTAGTGCTTTCATTATCCGCTGTGGATCCTATAAATCCCTGTGTGATGTAGATGTTAGATGTCAGATTAAGGTTTACAGGTATTTTTTCTGTCAACTCACTGCCGTCAACCATCATCTTTATTCTTTCCGATGTTACTTCCCAGTCAATCCCTGCATCCCTGAAATTATTGTCGGTCCTGATCAGGTCACGTACATCCAGCCATTTGTTGGCAATACCTGTTTCATTCAGGTAATGGCTGATGATACAGGTGCTTAACAATTCACCTACACAAACCACCTGGTCGTAATAATAATCGAATTCCCTTACCGGTTTATCATGCAGTAACCATTCTATTTCGGTAAAAAAATCGCTCAGTTGGGCAAGGCATTCATTAAAATGGGTAACGAGTAAATACTTTGAAGTGGTGATATGCTGTTGTTTTACGATCTCAAACAACTGAAGCGCTTCCGCCTGCTTACCAGCATAAAAAGCGTCTACTACTTTTTCTAGCCCATTGGTGGTTTTGCCCATGGCAGAGATGATGATTACCAGGGAATCTTTTTCATAGTGCTTTACAATGGTTGCCAGGTTTTGGATGCGTTCCACGTTGTTCACACTGGCGCCTCCAAATTTGAATACTTTCATGCTTAGCGGTTTAAAGGCGCAAAACTATGTTAATTATGTAAATAGACGATGACAACCGACAATGAGACAACTGTCAATAAACCAGCGGATAAAGACTATAGACCCTAGACCGTTCCCACGCTGGTATGGTTGTTGTTTAATTTTCAGAAATAAAGCTTATAATGATGCGTATCTATTCACTAACTCCCTCTCTCATATTGATTTCTATTATGCTTCTTTCCTGTAGTCGGTATACACCATCCCCTGGCACTACTATCCGAACCAAGGAGATGGCAGCACCGGTTGCCAGTGCAAACATGGAAACTTCCATCCTCGCGAATGTCAATGCCCACAGGCGATCATTAGGCCTATCCTCTCTGCAAATGCTGGATGCTGCTAAGCAGCAGGCATATAACCACAGCAAGAATATGGCCACAGGCAAAACAACTTTCGGACACGATGGTTTTAGCCAGCGGGTACGCACGATTGAACAAAGCACCGGAAAAACCACTGCATCTGCTGAGAATGTGGCATATGGCAGTTTAAGTGCCAAAGAAGTGTTTAAGGTATGGCTGAACAGCCCCCCGCATAGAAGGAACATGGAAGGTAATTATAACTTCATAGGTATCGGAACATACAAAGACAGCAGAGGGGTCATCTATTTTACACAGATATTTATCAGGAGATAAGAAATTTTGGAATTGAACCATAAAAATTTCAAAATTTCCCGATTTCAAAATTTCCCAATCCGATTCCCCTAACTTTATCCAAACGAATGTTGCTTATGACGGTCAACCGGAATATTCTCACCCTTGATGAGTTTACCTTAACACAATTGCGGCAATTTCCGACTGCAACTGGTGAGTTGAGCAGGTTACTGCGCGATGTAGCCTTGGCGGCCAAGCGGGTAAATGTTGAAGTGAATAAAGCCGGACTGGTAGATATATTGGGAGATGCCGGAACCATTAATGTACAGGGCGAGGATGTGAAAAAATTGGACATATTTGCCAATAACCAGTTCATGGGGGTATTAAAGCATGGGATCAGTTGTGCTGGTATTGGCAGCGAGGAGATGGATGATTTCGTTGTATTTGATGATGAGGTCAGCAATAACAGTAAATATGTAGTGCTGTTCGATCCCCTGGATGGCAGCGGTAATATTGATGTAAATGTTTCTATCGGTACGATTTTCAGTGTCTATCGAAGGGTAAGTGAACTGGGCAAACCCTGTGTAAAAGAAGATTTTCTTCAACCCGGTAACCAGCAGGTAGCCGCAGGCTACATAATATATGGCTCCAGTACTATGTTTGTATATGCTACCAGGAGAGGCGTTAATGGATTTACGCTGGATCCGTCTATCGGTGAATTCTCTTTGAGTCACCCGAATATCAAATGCCCTGAAAGCGGTAAATTCTACTCAGTTAACCACGGTAACTTTTTTCAGTACGATGAATCGGTAAGAAAATACATTGATGGGTGCCAGCGGAAAACAAAAGAGACTGGGGGCCCTTATACCCAACGCTATATTGGCAGTATGGTAGCTGATGTACACCGCAACCTGATAAAAGGCGGCATTTTCATGTACCCGGCCACCACCGATAAACCAAAGGGCAAACTACGGTTATTGTATGAGGCTAACCCATTTGCTTTTATCGTAGAAGTGGCGGGCGGAAACGCTACTAATGGTAAACAAAGGATACTGGATATTAAACCGACAGAACTCCACCAACGTACCCCATTATTTATTGGCAGTAAAAATATGATGGAAGAACTGGAGACTTTTACAGGAACAAACAAATAAAAATGAAAGGAATTATTTATTTGATCGTGGTTGTATGTACTACTGTTTTTTCATCGCATGCCCAGCAACGCATTGAGCCTAACCTGATGAACTATATCATTGGCCCCAAACCCAATAACATTATCTACCATGATACCCTCTATAAGGGCAGTAGACAGTTCATGCAACTGTTTTACCGGACGCATAACCCTGAGTTAATACATTATTATCAAAAACACCAGTCCAACAAGATTGCCGGGCAAGTGATCAGTCTGATGGGTACAGTGGCAACGATTGTAGGGATCAGCCGGGTTTCCTCCATGTCGTCTGGTTATGATAAAGGAACAAGTTGGGCCATCGTGGGTGGCGGTTTTGCAGCCACGCTTACGGGTGGTTATCTTATCTTTATGGGCCAGCGGAACCTGCAGATGGCAGTAACCCTGTTCAACCAACAATACAATAAGACCGCATGGGGTATTGGTGTTTCAGGGAACCATGCCGGACTGGTTTATAAATTTTAAAGCTATGCGCAAAACGATCATACAGGTAAAGGACCTTCATAAAAAATACGGCGATTTTCATGCAGTAAAAGGCATCAGCTTTGATGTATTCGAGAATGAAATATTTGGATTATTAGGCCCCAATGGCGCCGGCAAATCTACTACCCTGGAGATCATTGAAACCCTGCGCCAGAAAACGAGTGGGGAAGTATGGGTAGATGGATTGAACCTGGATAAATCGCCCAACGATATTAAAAAAATCATTGGTGTGCAATTACAGGCATCTGGCTATTATCCCAGTCTTAGCCTGGTAGAACTGATCACTTTATTTGCCGGGTTGTATAATGAAGATATAGATCCCATTGCTTTGCTTGATAAAGTGAACCTTCGTGATAAGGCCAAAGCTAAATTCAAGGAAATGAGCGGCGGCCAGAAACAACGTTTTTCGATTGCCACCACCCTTATCAATAAACCAAGGATTATTTTCCTGGACGAGCCTACCACGGGCCTCGACCCACAGGCAAGAAGAAATTTATGGGACCTGATCCGGGAGATACGTGACCAGGGCACCACTGTGATCATGACCACGCATTATATGGATGAAGCGGAAGTATTGTGCGACAGGGTGGCGATCATTGACAGTGGCAGTATCATCGCACTCAATTCCCCGGATAAACTGATTGATGAACTGGTGGCTTCAGGGTTTGAAAAACCCCGGGAAGTGAAACAGGCGAACCTGGAAGATGTGTTTATTAATTTAACGGGGCATGCGCTGAGGGGGGAGTAGAAATGAATACTGAATATCGAAAACCGAATATCTCGCCATTGTTGGTGATAACACCAACAACGGCCTAAACGGCCTAACGGCGTAAAAATTAAATGTATGACAAATGATCCCCGCTACCCTCTGGGTAAATACGAACCACAACCTTTTTCACAGGCGCAAAAAGAGAAATGGTTACTCGATATCAAATTCCTGCCCGAAGAGCTGGAGCGTTCTTTACTCAACCTGGATGCAGCACAACTAGATACACCTTACCGCGAAGGGGGATGGACCGTGCAGCAACTCGTACACCATGTGGCAGACAGCCACATGAATGCCTATATCCGTTTTAAATTGGGGCTTACTGAAACCAATCCTACCATAAAACCTTACGAAGAAAAAGAGTGGGCAGTATTACCTGATGTGGCAACAGTGCCTATCAATGTATCACTTACACTTTTGCATGCTTTACACCTACGGTGGCATGCAGCTATCAAAGAACTGGCTGATGCCGATTGGGAACGTACCGTGGTGCATCCGGAGCATGGCAGACAAATGAGCTTATGGTTCTTACTGGGACTGTATGCCTGGCACGGAAAACATCATACGGCACATATTACTTCATTGCGCGAAAACAAAGGTTGGTAATGGACAGGGATATGAAATGGAAGACGATCTCTTCCAAACAGTTATTCAGCGAAACATGGATGAATATCCGGGCAGATACCTGTGAACGTCCGGATGGCTCAATTATAACACCGTACTATGTGTACGATTTCCCGGAATGGGTTACCGCAGTTGCCATTACCAAAGATGGGAAAGTGATTCTCGAAAGGCAATACCGCCATGCCATCGGTGAAACAGATATTGAGATACCGGGTGGTTGCGTAGATAAAACAGACCCTTCTTTTGAAGCGGCCATTGCAAGGGAACTGCTCGAAGAAACGGGTTACCGGTTTGAGAAAATGGAATATCTCGGTAAAACCTCCTCCAATCCTTCCACCAACAGTAACTTGATGCACATGTTTCTCGCCACAGGCGGTGAAAAAGTGCAGGAACAGCAATTAGATGCAGGCGAGGATATTGAAGTATTGCTGGTGCCAATAGATGAGTTTGTACAAATGGTAAGGGACCGAAAATTTATCCAGTCCATGCATACAGTTGCCATTTACCTCGCCCTGGAAAAATTAGGCAGGCTGGATATGAGGTAGTGAATGGTCAATGGTGAATGGTGAATATTTGAATACTTCCATTCACCACTCACCATTGACCATTCACCATTCACCACCCCCCATCACAGATCAACTTCACCTACCAGAAACACACTCCCGCACACCAGTATCATATCATCCTTCCGTGCCTGGGCCAAAGCATTTTGCAGCGCGGTGTTCACATTTTCATAAGTATGTCCGGTAAGATGATAACTATTTGCTCTTAGTTGCAAGCTTTTTTCATCCAGCGCGCGGGGTATCTG
>JBKJPR010000239.1:0-3514 GCA_046594275.1 Sediminibacterium sp. | reverse complement strand
CTATTCCGGGGCTGCTTTGGCCACTGCCCAAATCTGCTGCGCATGATTTGTGCTGTCGAGGCTTCGCCCGACACCGTACCCAAAGAGGCCCCTCCACAGGGACTGATGTTTGTTTTTTCATCAAACATCTCGATATACAAGGCTATTAAAAAAAGCACATAATCTCTCGTCTTGCACTATTCATAAGAAATGTGCAAATGTGCGCGTTGGCAAGACAAAACGCGCGGAGCGATCGTGTTTGTCTTGATTTTTCTTTGTTACTTTCTTTGTATCAAGACAAAGAAAGTAAATAGAGGCCGCGCAAAGCGCCAGGGTGTTATGATGAGGGGTTGACAAATGCGTGAAGCCTAAATAGAGATCGCGCAAGGCGCCAACTTGTTATAATGAAGGATTTAAAAACGCGGGAAGCATTACGGGTACTTTGCCACACCAAAAAGCATTTCCGGAATGCGCCCGGTAACCCCCAATTGCCGGGTTCCGGCACCCTTCCTGCACAGCCCTCCCAGTCCTAAGGCACCATAGTTGCACCAGAATGGCACTTATCCACAAAGCGGGTTTTTAACAAGGGATAAAACCACCGGTTTTAAAAAACTCCCTCCCTCAAAAATGCTTTTTTTTCGCCAAAAACCCAGCAGTAGCAAGGCATTAGTACCGTTAGTACTAACACAACTAACAAAAAAAAGCGATGGACCCTTCTACTTTTGATCCTGTAAATGCATTTACACCCCACACAGGTTTTCACTGCAGGGAGAGCCGGTGGGGTTCCATTAATTGTAAACACTTTAAAAAAAGAAACATGGCAAAACAAGCCGGTATCATCACGCTGGATGGTACCATAGACAATATCTCATTCTTTAAAACAAAGGATGGATACAGCGCCCGTAAAAAATCGGGCATTTCTGCCAGTGCCCTGGCCAATGACCCCAGGTTCGAAAGGACCCGCGAGAATATGGCGGAGTTCGGCCGGGCAGCCAAAGCAGCCAAACTGTTGCGCGATGCTTTATTAGAATCTACCATCGGCGCCACCGACCGCCGCATGGTTCCCCGTTTAACCAAAACTATGATGCAGGTCATTGCCGCAGATGCCATCAATACACGCGGGCTGCGTAATGTGATTGATGGAGAAGCAGAGCTGCTGCAGGGTTTTGAATTTAACCGGGAGGGTACACTCACCACTGTTTTCATGCCGGTATATGCGGCTTCTATCGACAGGGTTACCGGTAGCTGTAAAGTTACCATCCCCGCCTACAATGCGGCAAAAATGATCAAACCCGCGGAAGGAGGTACGCATTACCGGCTGGGTATTACGGCAGCTTCTATTGATTTTGAAGCGCCCACCAGGGAAGTGGCGAGTATGGCATCGGCTTACTTCGTCCTGGAAGATGCGCCCACTGCGCCCTTGGAGCTGGAGGTGTTGCTGGAACCCAATAGTACCCATCCGCTGTTCCTGGCTATGACCATTGAATTTGTGCAGGAACAGAACGGTAAGAAGTACGCGTTGAAAAACGGGCTGTTCAATGCCTGCGCATTGGTAAAAGTAGACAGCGGTGTATGATGAACCTGTTTCTGAACCGCCGCTATTATGCGGAGGGTACAAACGGAACATTGACTATTGGTGGTGAAACAGTGCCGTTATGCCATACCATTGAATTGCCCTGGCGGGATAACCAGGTGAATATTTCCTGTATCCCGGCGGGTGTTTACCCGGTAAGGGAACGATACAGCCCAAAGTTCAAATGGCACCTGCATGTGCAGAAAGTGCCGGGGAGGAGGTTAATTCTTTTTCACCCGGCCAATAATGCCAGCCTCGAACTGCAGGGATGTATCGCCCCGGTAACGGAATTGACCGGGCCTGGCAGGGGCGATTTCTCGCGTCATGCTTTTGAAAAGCTGATGGAGAGGGTAGGGTACGCACTCCGCGCAAAAGAAACCATTTTTTTAATCATCAACCCCGCACCTGTTGCGGGGTTGATCTTACACATCACACATGAAAAAGATCATACAAAGGGCGGAATCGCCCACCCCGCCATTCTTCTGCAAGCTGCGTAATATGGGTATTGTGCTGGCAGCGGTAAGCGCTGCCATGCTCACTGCCCCTGTCAGCCTTCCTGTTATCGTAACAACTGTGGCTGGTTACCTTGCAGTGGCCGGAACGGTGGCGGGCGCCATCAGCCAGCTAACCCTACCGGAGCAAAATAAGAAAGCGGGTAACGGTAGGGAAAAAGCTTAGTAGATAAACAATAGTGAATCGCCCCGGTTAGTGTATAGCCGGGGTATTTTTTATCCCCCCCATCCCCCCTAACAACTAATTACAAAAAACCTTTATTTTGCACAAAATTTATCCCATTCAACTGAATATGATATGAAGAAAGCATTAGTCACAGGAATAACAGGCCAGGATGGGGCCTATTTAGCAGAATTGTTGTTAAAGAAGGGATATGAAGTACATGGAATAAAAAGAAGGAGTTCATTATTCAATACCGGCCGTATCGATCATTTATATGAAGACCCGCATGTTCCCCATAAACGCCTGATTCTCCATTATGGCGATTTAACTGATTCCACTAACCTGATCCGTATTATCCAGGAAGTTCAGCCTGATGAGATATATAACCTGGCAGCCATGAGCCATGTGCATGTAAGTTTTGAAACGCCGGAATATACCGCCAATGTAGATGGGATCGGTACTTTGCGTATCCTCGAAGCAGTACGTTTACTCGGGTTAACAAAAAAAACGAAAGTATACCAGGCATCTACTTCTGAATTGTACGGATTGGTTCAGGCTGTACCACAGAATGAAACAACTCCTTTCTATCCAAGATCGCCTTATGCAGTAGCCAAAATGTATGCGTACTGGATAACGGTCAATTACCGGGAAGCATATGGTATGTTCGCGTGCAATGGGATTTTATTTAACCATGAATCGCCATTGCGTGGAGAAACATTTGTAACAAGGAAGATAACACGGGCCGTTGCAAAGATCGCTTTAGGTTTACAGGATGTTTTATACCTCGGAAACCTGGATGCAAAACGCGATTGGGGCCATGCCAAAGACTATGTAGAAGGCATGTGGCGCATATTGCAGCAGGATATACCGGAAGATTTTGTTCTTGCTACCGGTATTACCACTATGATCAGGGATTTTGTGAAGATGGCGTTTGCTGAAATAGGAGTGGAACTTGCTTTTGAAGGAAAAAATGAGCAGGAAGTTGCGAAAGTGATTGCCTGTACAGACAAATACCAAGTACCTAAGGGCCAGGTGGTGCTAAAAGTGGACCCCCGTTACTACCGCCCCACCGAAGTAGATTTATTAATAGGCGATGCAACAAAGGCGAAAGAAAAATTGGGCTGGGTTCCGGTATATACATTGGCAGAAATGGTTAGTGAGATGGTGGAGAGTGATATAAAGATCTTTGAGAAACAACAATTTTTGAAGAATAGCGGGTATGAGGTGAAGAATGAGTTTGAATAAACCTAAAGGCGTCTTTTCGAACCCGCTTCAGCGGGTGAGAAA
>JBKJPR010000161.1:0-11936 GCA_046594275.1 Sediminibacterium sp. | reverse complement strand
CCGCAAACCGATACCTTTTCAGACGCTTAACTTCAAGGTAGGCACAGAGCAGCGCACTCATTCAGACATGATTCATTTCAGTTCCATCCCCGAACGTTTTATGTGCGGGGTATGGCTTGCTCTAGAGGATGTTCATGAATTGAACGGTCCTTTACACTATTATCCACAGAGCCACAAAATGAAATTCTATGATATGCTGGATATGGGGGTAATGGCATCGGCCAGTGAAAAAATGAAGAACCGATACATGGATTATTCCGACTTCTATGAGAATTTTATTGAGGAGGTGATACAATCGCAGGATCTCAAAAAATCCACGCTGAGTGTAAAAAAAGGCAAGGCATTGATATGGGCCGCCAACCTGCTCCATGGCGGCGATGAAATACGGCAACCCGGCTTGACCCGGTATAGCCAGGTTACCCATTATTATTTTGAAGATTGCATTTATTACACGCCACTATTTTCAGACATGGGGATCAAGAAAATGCACATGAGACAGATTACCGACATCGCTACCGGCAAGTTGGTGCAAAATAAATACTTTGGTAAAGCTGTCAATACCTCTATCACACAAAAGATATTGGGTTTACTGCCTCAAAGTATTGCGGCCCGAATACGGTCTCTACGTCAATAATACACCCCCATATCCGATTAATTGATTTTTATTTTTGGATTCTCACTGATTTTGATATACTAGTCTTGCCAGAATGTTTGATTTTCATTTTGCTATAGTATTTTTGCGGGTCGGGAAAAACAAATGAGTATCTGCCTGCCTTTTCGGCATACATGTTTATTATATAGTGTTTTTGCAGTTTTGTTCAATGGGTCTATCAGGGAATAATTTTATGATCAGGAAAAACTATTTTTATAATATAGCCCTATCTGTTACCAATATACTATTCCCACTGCTCAGTTTTCCGTATGTTTCGCGGGTACTCGGTCCTCACGGTATTGGCAAGGCACAATTGGCTATTTCCTTTGCACAGTATTTTGCCCTTTTTGCCGCCCTGGGAATACCTATTTATGGTATACAGGAAATAGCAAAAGTAAGGGACAATAAAAGCAAACTTGATAAGGTATTCTCTGAACTGGTAATGATATATTTTATTACCAGCATGCTATTTTCCGCTGTATATCTCGCGGTAATTTTTTCAATTCCTTATTTCAGACCCAATCTTGAGCTGTACGGCTATGCCTGTTTTATAATATTGCTTGGATTTTCGGCCATAGACTGGTTTTATGCTGGAATGGAGGATTTTAAAACAATGGCCATTCGTTCAATTGCGGTAAAACTAATCTCTCTTGTACTGCTGTATTTTTTTGTAAAAGATGCCTCGGATTTTCGCAATTATCTTTTTGTAACTGTTTTTGCGCTGATAGGTAATAACATCGTCAATTTTATCATTATAGGCAGAAAAACGGTTTTTATATTTCCTGGCAAGCGGTCTGTAAGGCATCTTAAGCCATTATTGTATATTTTAAGTACAACAGTTGCGGCCAGTATGTATACGATACTTGATACCGTGTTGCTTGGTTTTTTGACGGATGAACAATCAGTTGGACTTTACCTTGCTGCTATTAAAATTGCGAAAGTATCTATCCCTTTTATTACATCAGCATGCCTTATTCTGATCCCGCAGGTATCAAAAAAAATGGATGAAGACGATCAGCCTGGGGTTCAATCGCTGCTGGACGATGCGTTCCGGTTTTTTGCTTTTTTTTCGGTACCTATTATGATGGGCATGCTGGTTCTGTCGCGCGAATGTGTCCTTGTATTTTCTGGGAGGCAGTTTGCAGACGCTACCCTCAGTATGCAGATTGTGTCTGTGTTGCCGGTTTTGGTCGGTTTTGGCTTTTATTTCACTTCCCTTGTATTGATCCCCGGCGGGAAGCACAAACAAATGTTTATATCGGTGTTTGCAGGTATGTTTTTATCCATTGTTTTGAATTTTTTACTGGCGCCTTTTTACCGTCATAACGGCGCATCTGTAGCCATTGTTGCTACAGAAATACTCGTGACCGCCCTGTATTATTATTTTGCCAGGAAATATTTCAAGTATACTTATGATTGGCCGTTTCTGCTTAAATCCCTTTTATGCGTATTGCCTTTTATACTGATTGTATCTGCCGTACGATGGTTTGATATGACGCCATTACTGACACTCATTGTATCTGTATTATTCTGTGCCATCTCCTATTTTGCACTTCAGTACATAGTTTTCAAAAATACCTTTGTGCTGAAAGCGATTAATTTTGCCCTTACCAAAGCCGGAATAAAGAAAATCTTAGACTGATATAATGAAACCACCTTTCCCTCATAAGACGATTTCGGTAGCCATGACCACTTTCAATGGAGCCAGGTACCTTGAAGAACAGGTGCATTCTATTCTTAACCAAACCAACCCGCCTATTGAAATCATTATCAGTGACGATTGCTCAACAGATGATACCGTACAGGTTATTGAAAAACTGAAAAAACAGTATCCTGTCATTAAGTATGTAGTCAACGAAGAGCGGCTCGGAGTTATCAATAATTTTAAAAAAGCAGTATCCTTAACGGGTGATTCGGATTTTATAGCACTGTCAGACCAGGACGATACCTGGATGCCGGAAAAGCTGCAAAAGCTCTCCGAAAGATTAGCCGTTATTAATAAGGCGGATAAACCGTGCATGGTTTATTCTGATATGGTGGTCATTGATGATCATAAAATGATCCGTAACACATCATTCTGGAACGAACTCGGGCAGGATGGGTACCGGCATTGTTTTGAAACGCTTTTGTTCGGAAATTTTGTGACCGGATGCACAATACTGATGAACCGGAAGATGCGTGAGTACTTTTCAGAAATGCCCGATCACGTGTTTATGCATGATGCCTGGCTTTCGCTGATAGCCTATGCTTTGGGCACTGCCGATGAAATCCGGGAGCCACTGGTAAAATACCGCAGCCATGAAACAAATCTGGTGTTTTCAAAGAACGCCTATAAGAAAAAGACCCGTATCCAGCGGTGGCTGGATCATCTAAAGAGGGTTTTTGTCCAAAACGATTTCCTGGTAAAGCAGATAAACCTGGTTGAGATGTTTTCGGAGCAATATGGTCACCTGCTTACACTGGAACAGGCGGGGCAGGTAAAAATTTTCTTGCAGCTTAAAAACAAATCTTACCTGCGGAAAATGATGGTATTCAGACGTATTTTCAAAGTATTCTGGCTGAGGCCTCAGTAATTCTTTAGAACGGTAACTTTCAGGTTATCGACAGCCCAGCTGCGTTGGCAGGTGTCATTAAAAAAGCCGCCTGCATCACCACAAAGAACGGTTGCCTTACTGTTGGTATGCTGAATAGTGGCAATGATCCTGTACATGCTGCTTCCGCGGGGCGAGTTCTTCAAAACGCAGGCACCGGGCAGGTCTAAATTGATGGCATTCTTGCCTGCCGGGCTGAGTGCGGAGCCATTACCCAGCCAGTTAGGGTAAGACTGCAAAACGGTATCAAAATTGGAAAAACCGGTTAGCAGTTGAAGAGCGCCGTCCATTTCCAGCTTCCAGAGATCATTTGTCCATTTGTCGTGTACGTAAAGATCAAACTCCGCACGCAATAACTGATGCACAGGCAATTTATCCAGGGTAAGCCTGAAATAACCATTGTTGAATTTGCCCAGCATATGTGATCCGTTAAAGTCGGTGATACGGGGTTCTGTTACCGTAATAATCGCTGTTCCCGAACTGTTCCAGGTAACTACCTCTATTTCAGGGAGACTTTTGCTTTCAAAGTTATTTTCATAAACGCTATTGATTTCCGTAAGGTTCTTGAAACAGGAAACGGGCAGCGTTGCTGCACAGAAAAGAAAAATGCAGGTAACAACGGATGTGTATGTACGCATAACCGATCAAAGGCTTTAACAGGACAAAGATAAAAGAAAATAATCGGCCGAAACTGTTTCAGTATAAAGAAGACTGCCTGACCACCCATGCGCAAAACTACAATTTCCCCAACTATTAACTAACATTGCAGCATGAAAAAGGCATTAATATGCGGTGTTTCGGGGCAGGATGGGACTTACCTCTCAAAGCTGCTTCTTGACAAAGGATATAAAATCTTTGGTGGTTCACGCGATGCATCTACAAACAGGTTCGACAACCTTGTCAGGCTGGGCATAAAAGATGAGGTAGAAGTGGTTTCGATCAACCTGACCGATTTCAGAAGTACTTTGCAAACCATTATCAGGACAGAACCCGATGAGATCTATAACTTATCAGGGCAGAGTTCCGTCGGACTATCTTTCGATCAACCAGTTGAGACCTTTGAAAGCATCAGTATCGGCGCCCTTAACCTGTTGGAAGCCGTCCGGTTCAGCGGGTTGCCGGTAAAATTATACAACTCGGGTTCGAGCGAATGTTTTGGTGAAACAGGGGATCTTCCCGCCAATGAAAACACGCCATTCAAACCCATGAGCCCCTATGCCGTGGCCAAAGCCGCTGCGCATTGGCAGGTGGCCAATTACCGGCAGGCCTATCATTTATTTGCCTGCACAGGTATTTTGTTCAATCACGAATCTCCCCTGCGCTCCGACCGTTTCGTAACAAAAAAGATCGTCAATGCCGCCTGCAGGATACATAAAGGCAGTGATAAAAAACTGCATCTCGGCAATATAGATATCATGCGCGACTGGGGCTGGGCGCCGGATTATATAGAGGCCATGTGGCTGATGCTTCAGCAACCTGAGCCGGATGATTTTGTAATTGCAACAGGCGTAACGCATCCGTTGAAATATTTTATTGAACTGGCATTTGCTCATTTCAACCTCGACTGGCGCAACCATATTGTCAGTGATAATACGCTGATGCGTCCCACCGATCTGCAGTCAGGACGTGCTGATGCATCAAAAGCAATGACCAGGCTGGGCTGGAAGGCCACGCATAACCTCGAAGAGATCGTGACAGAGATGGTGAAGGATGCATTGCTACGCAACGATAAAACCGGTTAGCCCCGCGAAGTAAACATATTGCAGCATTGTATTATTGCGGTTGACTTTGCGAACCGTTTGGCTGGAGTTGCCAATGTTCAACAACCGGGTTCAGGCTTTCTTTTTTTACAAGGATATTGATCATGAAGCCACTCAGAAAATAACCTACATACGTCAGGTAGTTAGAGGAATCAAGATAAGAGGTCATTAAAGGAATAAACAGTCCAAGTTTTATCAGCACCACAAACATAATGATCCGTTTCTTTTTGCCCTGCGATTTCCGGAAAGCGTTAATGCCGGAAATGATTGTTTGCGCATAGGCCCACATATACACAGCCATAAGAACGACGCCTACCTGTACACCGATAATGATCAGCTGGTTCTCGCCTCCTACATTCCTGTTATCAGCCGCTGCAACCCGCCCTGATGCGCCCAGTCCCAGCCCCATCGGGTTATTGACTATAGCGTTAATTCCATTTAGCCATTCTATTACATGCCCTATGCTGGAAGAACTTTCAAATTTGAGCGTGGTAATGATGAGTTCGAAAAGACCCCCTTTTAAAAAAAAAGCCACATAAATCACTACAGCGATCCCGCAGTAATGGAAATTCCTGACCAATACCTTGTTGCGTGTGAGCCAGGCAAAACAATAGACCACAAGAAAATAGTTGGCAAAAGCGCCCCTGGAAAGTGCAAAAATGATGCAGATCAGCGTTGAAGCAAAACCAAGCACATAAAAGTTCGTCATGCTAAAACTGTATTTTCTGTATGTGGCCAGAGCAAGGAATGCGGCAAGTGCTACAATGGCAGCATTGGCCAGTTCCAACGGACTATTATAAATACTGCCAAAACGTTTCATGCCGTTTTCGGCTTCAAATGTCCAGGCCAGCCCGTAATTGCCTGATGATTCTCCGTTAAAATAAAATATCTGGAAGTTGATAAACCCGGTTCTTGAATGCAGGTGGCTGTCGGTTATCACTTCGAACAGCACAATGAGTGCAGCAACGATGGATACCATGATAATAGCGGAGAATATTTTATTCAGGTTAATGGTTTCTGTACGGCAAAACCTGCCCAGGAAATAAATCACGGGAAAAGTGCACAGGGTTTTAAAAGCGATCAGCCTGTCGTAAAAATCATAGGGCCCGATTGGCAGTATACAATATATGAGTGAGCCGATAAAGAAAACGCCGGTCAGTTTATCGACCGTATGCAGTTTGGGTTTTTCTTTCAACCCCGATGCAACTACTATCATGCAGATAAGCACAGCTAATTCTTTCAACGATTGCAGTAATGGAATCGCTTTCGCAAAGCCATACATGAAGGTTACCGACAGCACATGCGTATAAATAGGCAATCCCACTATACAGAAAAGCAGGAACCCGGTTACCTGCTTTTTTAATAAAAGCCCTATGCCGTAAACGAAAGACAGAATATAAACGACCGGGAAAATAAACATTGCGGAAACCGTTACTTTAATTACTATATATTTTATTACGCCAGACTGCAAATTAGTTGATAAATTAGAAAGTGACGTGAAAGAATCGATTGGTGATATAATCTAAAAAAAATGCTACATTTCTGATGTTAAACGCCTTAGTTCCGGAAAGGGCATAGCGCTTTTGTGAGCAATCTTTCATCTAATCAAGAATCACCCGTATGAAAAAACTACCTGCTAACCCATTCCTGTTGTTCTCTCCATTTCTTGTGTTATATATCCTGCTCATTGTAGCTGGGCATAAGGATCTGATGGAAGGTGATGAAGGCAGATATTTTATGTACGCACAGAACCTGCTGCACGGATTTTATTCACCTAAGGAGGAGGTGTTTTTATGGAACGGCCCAGGCTATCCACTACTATTAATGCCCTTTGTGGGATTAAACCTTCCCCTGGTCGTACCAGTTGTCTTCAACGCATTGTTCCAGTATATTTCCCTCGTTTTCCTTTTTAAAACATTACTGTTGTTTACAGGGAAAAAAATAGCGTTTGTGGCTTCGTTGTTCTGGGCGTTTTATTACGTGGCTTTTAAAGAAATGACAGGTCTGCTGACCGAACCGTTGACGAATATGCTAATATGTCTTTTTGTATATTATGTGTCTATTGCATTCCTTTTGTCGAAAGTGAGAGCTTTGATCATAAGCGGGATATTGCTCGGATACTTGATGCTCACCAAAGTGGTTTTTGGTTATGTAGTGCTTGGTTTGTTGATAATCCTGTTGGGTGTTTTCTTATTTCGAAGGACACCGGCTGTAGGTAAAAGCGTCAGCGTCATTATCATCGCTTTTGTGGTCTGCCTTCCTTATTTGTTATATACCTGGCATCTTACGGGACGTATTTTTTACTGGGGGAACAGCGGTGGAATGTCATTATACTGGGCGAGTAATCCCGTTGAACAGGAATTTGGAGATTGGAATGACGATCATTTTATGGCTTATTGCGGTTATGATACCACTATGCCATGCAATGCGGAATTGTTTGCAAAGTATCACCAGGCAGATTATGACAGTATTTACCGTTATACGGGCGTTGCCCGTGATGACGCCTTTAAGCGTAAAGGAATGCAGAATATTATGCAGTTCCCTGTTAAATATGTAAAAAACTGTATAGCCAACACCGGACGTCTTTTTTTTAACTTACCTTATTCCTATCATTACCAGCGTTTTCAGAATTTGTTGCGCATACCCCCGGGTGCGGTTGTTATGATTATGCTGTTGTTCAGTATATACAGTTCACTGATCGAGGCAAGACGTACACCATTTCTGATCTGGTTTTTCCAGGGTCTGTTATTTTGCTTTTTGGTAGTATCTGTTATGTTAAGTGCAACACAGAGGCAACTGACAACCGCAGTTCCCTTAATCGTGTTATGTGCTGCGTATTATGTTGATAAACGTCGCTTGTTTTTAGAAACGGTCTCTCCCGGCGAGATAACGTAAAAACTAAGACGTTCCGTTGTACTAAATAAACTGGGTTGAGTTTCATCAGTTTTGGTAAAAAACAATAAAGCCCCTTCTTTTTTACGGAAACCTGATTCTTATTGACGGATGTAACCGCCAGGGACGCCATGGTGCGAGGTTAAAACTCCGGCGCAATATTTTTCAGGATTTAAAATGACTAACTACTCTATACGGAAAGGATATTATGCCTGCATTGAATTCGCTACCTTTGCATGATGGCCGAAGTCTATTTGTCTGTGAAGATTATCAACCATTCTGATCATCCGTTGCCGCAATATGCAACGACTGGTTCATCAGGTATGGATATCAGGGCCTTCTTGGGTGGCCCCCTGCTTATTGAACCTATGGAAAGGGTATTGGTTCCGACAGGACTGCGTATTGAATTGCCGGAAAGCTATGAGGCCCAGATCAGGCCACGCAGCGGGCTGGCCATCAAACAGGGGCTTACCTGCCTGAATACTCCGGGAACCATTGACGCAGACTATCGTGGTGAAATAAAAGTAATTTTGATCAATCTTTCAAAGGAAACACAGACCATCGAGAACGGCGACCGTATAGCCCAGATAGTGTTTCAGAAAGTTGAAAAAATAAACTGGCTGCCTGTAGATAACATAAATAAAACCGAAAGAGATGCCGGAGGATTCGGACATACCGGTAAATAATAAAGCTATGAAGTATACTTCCGGATTTTTTGTTCTTGTGCTGATCATCGCCTTTTCGTGTAAAACTGTAAAGAAAACCCAGGGCATACAGGAAGCCATTACAAAAAAAGATACGGCCCAGACTATTGTCATCAAGGAATCACCTAGAATTGACTCTGCCGCTATTGTAAAGGATATTTTGAGTAAAGTAGTCAAAAGCAAGATCGATTTTACTACGTTCAATGCCAAGATCAAAGTAGATTATGAAGGGGCAGAAAAAAGCGATCACTATACAGCTTATCTGAGTATGAAAAAGGATAGCGTGATACTGATCAAAATTAAAGGCAGTTTTTTAGGAATATCAGCCGTTGGCCTTGAAGCCAAAATTAAAAAAGACAGTGTGACCGTGGTACAGTTGGTAGGGGATAAACATGTCATACACCGCTCCATCAGTTATTTGCAGGAAGTGATACAGATTCCCTTTGATTTTGCCGCCCTCCAGGACCTGCTCATTGGCAATCCTGTTTTTATAAACAACAATGTGGTTTCTTATAAAGCCGGCGCCACACAGTTCCTCGTATTAATGGTAGGCGACCTGTTCAAGCACCTTTTAACACTTGACAATACCGATTATAAAGTGCAACACAGTAAACTAGATGATGTGGATATGCAGCGTAACCGTACCGGCGATATTACATTCAGCGAGTATAAGGCCATGGGCGGATACCAGTTTGCCACTTATCGAAAAATATCCGTTGCTGAAAAATCCAAACTCGATATTTATCTCGATTTCAAAGAATATACCCTAAATGAACCGTTAAAATACAACTTCGATATCCCTAAAAATCTCAAGCGTAAGTAATTTGCCTGCAACTTAACCGTTAATGGCAGGGATAACCTGGTCACTCTCTAAATATCTAATCATGTTTACAAGGCTTTTTTCTGTGCTCTTTCTTGGTCTGATGATCTCATTCTGCGCGTCTGCACAGAATACTAGGGAAGAACTGCAGAAGAAAGAACAGGAGATCCAGAAAGAACTGATAGAGCTGAATAAGCTATACAAAGAAACACAGAATAATAAGAAGTTATCCCTGAAGCAACTGGCTATCATTAAAAGCAAGATTAATAAAAGAGAGGAACTGGTCAACAGCATCAACAAACAGGTGCGCCAGCTTGATGAAACCATTTTTCTCAATGAGCGTGATATTTACCGCCTGCGCAGAGAACTGGATACCTTGAAGATGAAGTATGCCAAAAGCATTGTGTTCGCTTACAAAAACAGGAGCAGTTATGAGTACCTGAATTTTCTGTTTTCTGCCAGTAATTTCAATGATGCCATCAAGCGGATAACCTACCTTAAAAGTTATCGGCAAAACCGTGAAACGCAGGCTAGTACCATTATCAAATCTAACCAGTTGCTGCAGGAAAAAGTCGGCATGCTGAGTAATAATAAAAAAGAAAGGCTGGTTACCCTGCAGGCGCAAAGTGACCAATTGAAGGTGTTGCAGGTTGATAAAAAAGAACAGGACCAGGTGGTGACGCAACTGAAAGGAAAAGAGAAAGAGCTGACCAAACAGATACGTGATAATGAAAAGCAACGTCAGAAGGTACAGCAGGCATTCAGTGCTATCATCCGCAGGGAAGCTGCCAGGCTGAAAGCATTGGAAGATCAACGTAAACAACAGGCCGCAAAACCACAGGATCTGACAGCAAAAGTTAATTCACCCACAAATAAGCCTAAGACCACCGCAGAACCAACCACCGGAATGGCCGCACCGGCAAGGGACAGGACATACACCCCCTTGGAATCAACACCTGAAGGCAGGGAAATGTCCATCAATTTTGAGAACAATAAAGGACAGTTGCCCTGGCCCGTATCGGCCGGCGTAGTATCGGCTAATTTTGGTACCGAAAATATTCCGGGCACCAAACTTACCCGCAGAACCGACGGTATTGAAATATCCCTTCCACAGGGTTCTACCGTAAGGTCAGTTGCAGATGGAAAGGTACTCTATGCCGGGGATGTTGACGGAGAACAGCTACTGGTTGTACAGCATGGTAAATATTTATGCGGCTACAATTATCTGTCATCCGTTTCTGTTTCCGCAGGGCAGGAAGTAAAAGCAGGTTCCACTTTGGGTAAATCAGGGACGGGTATTGATGGCGAAGGAATATTACTGTTCATGATCACTAACGATAAAAGTGTTCCGCTAAACCCCATACCCTGGCTCAAACCACGCAGGTGATCTATTTTTATTTTTCTTTCCGGTTGAAATTATGCCGATGTTGGTGTTATCACCAACATCCAAGGCGTTGTAGCATTATGCTTTCTTTCCCCAGTGAACCTCCCATTGGTGACTCACAGGAGATGGAAATTTATTTTTAACACATAGAAACATAGTTATAACAAAGGTGCATAGAAGAATTTGTATGCCACGTCACTACTCTCCACTCACCACTCACCATTGACAACTCACCACTCCCCACATTGAAAAATCAGCTAACTTCAATCAAACGCTTGCTACATGAACCAGTATATCTTGTCATTCGACCAGGGCACTACCAGCAGCCGTGCTATAGTGTTTGATCAGAAAGGTGCTATTATTTCCATTGCCCAAAAAGAGTTTACACAGCTATTTCCAAAACCGGGTTGGGTAGAGCATGATGCCAATGAAATATGGAGCACACAACTGGGCGTAGCTGCGGAAGCGATTACCAAGGCAGGATTGACTGCAAAGCATATAGCGGCTATTGGTATCACAAACCAGCGGGAGACCACGGTTGTATGGGAAAAAGCCACAGGTCAGCCCGTGTATAATGCCATTGTCTGGCAGGACAGGCGCACCGCCGATTTCTGCGATACACTGAAAGCAAATGGTTCTGATAAAATTATTCAGCTAAAAACTGGGTTGGTAGTAGATGCGTATTTCTCTGCAACCAAAATAAAATGGATACTGGACCATATACCCGGTGCAAGAGAGAAGGCCAGTAAAGGTGAATTATGTTTTGGCACGATCGATAGCTGGCTGTTATGGAAACTCACCAACGGTAAAACCCATGCCACTGATGTGTCCAATGCGTCAAGAACCATGTTGTTTAACATTCATTCATTACAATGGGATGAAGAATTATTAAAAATATTTGATGTGCCGGTTTCAATGTTGCCGGAAGTAAGAAGCAGCAGCGAAGTGTATGGCCACACACAAAATATATTAACCGCGCATAATATTCCTATCGCGGGAATAGCAGGCGATCAGCAGGCGGCATTATTTGGCCAGATGTGTACACAACCGGGCATGGTGAAGAATACCTACGGCACCGGTTGTTTTATGTTGATGAATACCGGCGAAAAAGCGGTACCCTCAACTAACAACCT
>JBKJPR010000123.1:0-3688 GCA_046594275.1 Sediminibacterium sp. | reverse complement strand
CCACGATCTTTTTACAGATCTCCTCATCTTTTAAAAAATGTTGACCGAGGGATTTTTTTAACGTGTATTGCATCGGGGCAAAAATAGGGCATTTGAGGGGGTGAATGGGCAATGGTGAATGGTGAATAGGCAATGGGGCAATTGCTCTGCGAAACCTCTGCCTCTCTGCGGCTCTGCGGTTAGATGGAATTTTACCAACCACAGAGCCACAGAGAAAGGGGAGTTTTTGCAGGGGAATATCAAATCCTATTCACCATTGCCCATTCACCATTCACCCCTCACGATTTCCGCACGAAAACTGTTTCCTCCCCTAATCTTCTTATTTTTACCCACTAAACACCTGATATGAGTATTGAAATGCAAAAGCCGGTCATAGGTTTCACCAGCGGCGACCTTAATGGGATAGGCATAGAGCTGATCATAAAAACCTTATCTGATCACCGCCTGCTGGATGTTTGTACCCCTGTGGTGTTTGCCAGTAACAAGAGCCTGAACTTTTACCGTAAGGGTTTACCGGATTGCAATCTCAATTATGCCAACATAAAGGAATTTAACCGGTTAAATCCCAAGCAGGTCAATGTGTTCAATTGCTGGGAAGAAGAAGTGGCCATCACACCGGGGCTATTAAATGAGTTAGGTGGAAAATATGCCCTGCTTTCTTTACAGCAGGCTGTACAAGCATTAAAGGACAGGCATATTCATGGCCTGGTGACCGCGCCTATCCACAAAAAAAATATTCAATCACCCGAGTTCAATTACAGCGGGCACACCCCTTACCTGAAAGCGATCTTTGGTGTGAGCGATGTGGCCATGCTGATGATAGCAGAAAACATGCGCGTTGGTGTGGTAACGGAACATATACCCGTTGCAGAAATAGCAACCTATATTACCCGTGAAAACATACTCAGCAAATTAAAGATCATAAACAGCTCATTACAGAAAGATTTTGGCATAGATAAGCCGAGGATCGCGGTATTGGGACTGAACCCGCATGCGGGTGATGAAGGATTGATCGGCAATGAAGAAGAAATGATTATCAAACCTGCCATTAAAGAAGCCAGGCATAGTATGATGGTTTTTGGCCCTTACAGCGCCGATGCTTTTTTTGCACGGGGACAACATCAAAAATTTGATGCGGTTCTGGCCATGTATCATGACCAGGGATTGATCCCCTTCAAATCACTGGCGCTGGGTGAAGGCGTGAATTATACAGCCGGCCTTCCTGCTACCCGGACCAGCCCGGATCATGGAACTGCTTTTGATATTGCCGGAAAAGGGAAAGCCGATAATAGTTCTTTTCTTGCAGCTACTTTTGAATGTATCGAGATTATCCGTAAAAGACTGGGGTATGCGGACATGCGTGTAAATCCACTGAAAAAAATAAGCGCGCGTATGATCGCCAATGCAGTGGATGAAAGAATTGAAGAAGCAGAGGGATAATCCCAGCCAATATGTACCAACTTTACAACGATCATTTAGCGATTGCCATTGCGGCAAAAGGAGCCGAATTACAAAGCATTTACCACAAGACTGAAAAGCTTGAATACATGTGGAGTGGCGACCCTGCTTTCTGGAGCAAGAAAAGCCCTGTATTATTCCCGATAGTTGGGGGGCTGAAAAATAATACCTACCAATACCAGGGCAAATCATATACATTGAACCGTCACGGTTTCGCACGCGAAAAGGAGTTTTCTGTTTCTGCACAAACAACCGACAGCATCTGTTTTACTTTGGAAGCAGATGAAGAAAGTTTACAGGTATATCCTTTCCGCTTTCGCTTTTCGGTGATCTACACTTTGCTACGGCAACAACTTACCGTTGCTTACCTGGTAGAAAATACCGGCAAAGAGCCCCTGTATTTCTCAGTAGGTGCGCATCCGGCTTTTGCAGTTCCACTGATAGCAGGAACGCAGTTTTCCGATTATTACCTGTCGTTCAATCGAAAAGAAACTGCCGGGAAATGGCCCCTGTCTCCTGAAGGATTGATCAAAACCAATCCGGTTAATTTTTTAGAAACCACAACAAAGTTAGCGCTCACTAAAGAATTGTTTTATAGCGATGCCCTGGTATTTAAACAACTGGTATCTAATAGTATTTCTATCCGGAGTGATAAGCACCGACATGGCTTAACCGTTCAGTTCGAAGGCTTTCCATACATGGGTATCTGGAGTTATAAAGATGCTGATTTTGTCTGCATCGAACCCTGGTGTGGTATTGCGGACAGTGTACATTCAAGCGGTGATATCATCCAAAAAGAAGGGATCCATTCTTTGAACCCCAATGAACAATTTAGGCGAAGCTGGCGTGTTGAAATATTCTGACCCCTACTTAAATATAGAATCAGCAATTCCTTTATTGATAATATAGTTGGTATACGTAATTTCCACTCTCCCTTTTTTATTCCTCAGCTTCTCAGCTTCCGAAACCGGTTTTTCATCATCAAACTCAAGTGTGAGGCCCTTGGGCAGTTTATAATCTTTAGTATTAAACCCAAACACTACTTTATCGGGCAGGCCATACTGCGAAAACCGGCCATAACTCATTTCAATTTCGTAGGTGCCGTTTTCTTTTGTAGTGGTGACCGCCTTTTTTACCAATAGATTAGGTTCGTCTATATACATAGTGGTCAGTACCACATCACTGTTCTCGTTGATGGGAAGGAGTTTCACGATCCGGGTTTTTGTACCGCCGATCACCGTTTCTCCTGCAGACAAGGCAACAAAATCGGTTGTGGTGAAAATAGAATTCATGTTAACCGACACACCCCCTTTCGGCAATAAAGAAATGCCTCCATCTTTCTTTAACCGGAACCGATTCGGCTTTTTATAATAGACTTTCACCCGGCCAATTGGAGCTTTAATAAACGCCACATCCGTTTTCATCCGCCCATCGGCTTCGTAATCATTCACCTGGTCAAGCTTGGCCTTCACTTTCATTACCAATGCCGTCATATCCTGGCAATATGAAAAGACTGCTATCTGGAGGGTGAAGAGGAATAATATTATCTTGCGCATCCTAAAATACTCTTTTAAATTTTGAATTTTGAATCAACTATTGACCATTGCCTATTCACCATTCACTCACCACTCACCACTGACCACTCACCACTCACTAACTCAACACATCCTTCCGCTTAAATATCACGATCGAGGCCGTCACAAATCCCACAATATGCAGCACCAGTATAAGCGCTGAATTAATTATTTTTTGCGGGTTTTGTATGCTTCCCACGATCGCTTCATTGGCATCATTGACCTTAATATCAAAAAAATCTTTCCATCCGATCATATGTGTTGTAAAAAGAAAAGGCTTTATGGCATTAAATAAAGGAATGCTGCTCAATGTACTCAGAATCGTAAAAAAAATAATCACACTCATGGTGGCAACAATCGGGCCAATCGAATTTTCGGCAAATAAGGATAATAAAAAGCCAAGGGAAGCTACCGTAATCATGGCAAGGGCGGCAAAACCGAATGCCCATACATAACGCCAGAAAACATCATCCTCTCTTAACAATACCACGTACTGGGATTTTAACAAGAACAAGTCATCTGTTCCGAAAATAAGTATGTTCAGGAACAGCGCCATTACTGCCAGCCATACTAATAGCAGTAATGTATAAGCGGTTGTGGCAATGAATTTGGCCAACAGGAATTTTGTTCTGCTGATGGGTTTGGTGAGCATGATG
>JBKJPR010000084.1:0-2542 GCA_046594275.1 Sediminibacterium sp. | reverse complement strand
TTATGCCACCGCACAGGAAACTATTTTTATGATCAACCTATACCAGGATGAATTATCTTAGTAAACTAATGGCAGGATTATTATTATTAACCAGTCAACTTTTTTCAGGACGGGTCATTTATTAATTTAGCTTCAGTTCCGGGCGGACGTTTTTCAAATCACCCAACAACGCCAAGCCCTAACGTTGGCAGAAATGCTGTGACACACCTCAAGAACTTGCAAGTGACAGACAAAATCCGTAAATTTACATCGTAATTGACAATCAAAAATGGGACAACTAATAAATATCGCAGACATAAAAGCTCTTTATCCAGACGAATGGGTTTTGCTTGGAAATCCGATTATGGACGACAGCAAAATTGATGTTCTTTCTGGCATCCCTTTATTTCACAGCAAGGACAAAAAAGAAGTGTGTTATATCGGCAGGGACAAAACCTCAAACTTTGACAAAATAACTTTGATTTATACAGGTACTTTCAGACCGACCAGAAAAATTACAGGCATTTTTAATCGCATTAAAAAATGACCTATAAATTCAAACGAGAGCCTGAAAGCGGACTTATACTTGTTAATATTGAAATCGACAACAAGTATGAATTGAAAATGATTTTGGATACAGGTGCGACAAATACAACGATTGACAGCAATGCGTTATACCTATTGGGGCACGACCTAAAAGATAACATCGGAACTGTTGAAATTGAAACTGCCAACGGAATTATTGAAACCGAAGTTTTTGAAATTGACAGGTTTGCATCACTTGGTTTGACAAAGGAAAAGTTTCAAATTCAGGTTTATGACTTTTTATCTCACGGTATTTTTTCAGACTATAACGGACTACTTGGGCTTGATTTTTTAGAAGGCACGAAATTTTGTATTGACACCAGAGAAAATACGATTACCCTTTCGTGACGATAGCACTTCTGCCAACAAAGGTATTGCTGCAAGCAGGGCGGGACGTTGTTATCTTCGGCTGTGGCTCGCTAGCAGCTTTGGTTGTGGGCAGGACAAGCAACCTTGAACTTTTGTTTTTTATCTTTTACTTTTATAATGTCTCGTCCTGAAATAGGTTGACTAAAAATCAACTTAAAATGGACTTAAAAGATCAAATCATTTTAGAGTACCTGGAGCAGGGCTGCGGGTACAGGAAGCTTCAGCAGAAGTATGGCATAAGCCGTACAACCATCTGCAAATGGGTACAAATATACCAGGGCGTGCATGGCCTTGATCGTACCAAAAAACAACAAAACCATTATCTTAGAGATATGGATGATCCTCAAAAAAAACGTCTTCCAAAAGCAGCGCCTACGGCACAGGATTTTGAGAAAAAGATTGCAGCGCTTGAGAAACAACTGCAATGGGAAAAGCTTCGTGCAGATGCCCTGGATACGATGATAAATATTGCTGAAGACAAGCTCAAAATTTCTATCAGAAAAAAGTCTGGCAACCCACAGTCCGGGAAATAAAAAAGGCAAATAGCGCTACGAGCCTGAAAGCTATTTGCTGGCTGCTGGGTTATTCGGCACAGGCATATCATAAAGGCCAGAACAAAACAATGCGCCTGCATTTACAGCAAGGATTAATGCTGGAACAAATTGCCCGCATACGCAAACTTCAACCACGCTGTGGTGGCAGGAAACTTTACGTGGAGCTGCAGGCTTTTTTTAAGCAAAACAACATTACAATTGGCCGTGATAAATTCTTTGATATGCTGCGCAAAAACAAGTTGCTTGTGCGCAAACAAAAACGCAATGTATACACCACGATGAGCAAGCATCATTTTCGCCGGTATCCTAACCTGGTAAAGGGTTTTGTGCCACAGAAGGCGCATGAGTTATGGGTGGCCGATATTACCTACATACCCACTGTTCACCGCCATGCATACTTGTTTTTAATAACGGATGCCTACAGCAGAAAAATTGTAGGCTTTCACCTCAGTGATGACATGAAGGTGAGCAGTGGAATAATGGCTTTAAAAAAAGCACTGGCGCAAAAACCAGCTGATGCAATTGTAGTGCATCATAGTGACCGGGGCATACAATATTGCAGCACTGCATATACTAATTTGCTGCAACAAAATAATTGTATGATAAGCATGACAGAGAACAGCGATCCTTATGAAAATGCAATTGCAGAAAGAGTAAATGGTATTCTGAAAACCGAACTTATCAGCAATCAATACAGCGATGCAGATACGGCATCTAAACATATATCAAGGTGCATAACAATTTACAATTATAAGCGAAGGCATTCCAGCCTTAACTGGCAAATACCAGCAGAGGTGCATTTGCAAAAAGGCCCGCAAATAAAGCAATGGAAAAATTATTATTACAAACGTTCTAAACCAACAGAAAATGCATCAAAGATTTAAAGCGGCAAACGCACAAAAAACATTTGCTATAGCTGTGAGGCTTCACAAATGTTTTTATGCCACCGCACAGGAAACTATTTTTATGATCAACCTATACCAGGATGAATTATCTTAGTAAACTAATGGCAGGATTATTATTATTAACCAGTCAACTTTTTTCAGGACGGGTCA
>JBKJPR010000493.1:0-2947 GCA_046594275.1 Sediminibacterium sp. | reverse complement strand
ATCCTGGGAAGATCATGGTCCCTGTAGTATACGTCCTGCACCATACTCCCGTCCATATCAGTTTTAGAGGTTGGAATACCCAGCACATTAGCCAGCAGGTGCAGGGAAACATAGTTTTTATTATCACCGAATTTCCACCAGTTCAGTGTATCAAACATCTTAACTTCCCAGGGCTTTTTATCGTGCAACTGAAGGTACTCCGGCAGGGGCAGGTGGTTAATCAGTAACCGGCGGCAGATATAGGGTATATCAAACTCTTTGATATTATGTCCGCCGAACTGGAAATGCCGGTTATGCTGGTACATTTTGTTACATAAATCAGTAAAAATACGGAGTATTTCTACCTCATCATTTCCATAGATACTCTTCATTTTCAGTGATAATTGCCTGTCATCGTTCTCGTAAAAAAAAGCGGTGGATATGCAAATGATTTTCCCGAATTCTGCTAATATCCCGGCTTTTTTTCGGTAACTTTCAGCTACACTCATATCTTCTGGCACGGTTTTCGATGTCTTCTCGGAAAAAAGAGCCTGCCATCCGGAATCAAGACCAGCAAAGGACTCAGACTGCGGAACCGTTTCTATATCGAGTAATAAAAGTTCTGTTATCATATATTAATTTGCAATAATTTTCAAATCTTTAAAACCCTATACCATGAGTTACACAGAAACACCCACCACAGGGTCTCCCTCCCGTTATCCGCAACAAAAAGATAACCGTAAACTAATATACGGTATTCTGATCGCTGCTTTAATAGGTACCTGGGGCTATATCATTTTTGATAAAAGCAAGAACAGGGAAACGGTAGCACAATTACAGACCAAGATCAGCAATGTAGATAGCGCCCGTTCTGCTATCCAGCAGGAGTTTATGAGCGTATCGGCCAAAGCGGATTCTCTAACCGAAAACAACATCCAGTTACAGGGCGGTCTTGCTGATAAAAATTCGGCTATCCAGAAACTAAAAAGCAATATTGGCAGTATCCTGAAAAAGAGAAATGCAAGCGAGAGCGAACTGGCCCGGGCCAAACAAATGATCGGCGAACTGAACGGTAAGGTTGACGGCCTGTTTGCCGAGATTGATAAACTAAAGGGCGAGAACCAGCAATTAACGTCTACCAACCAACAACTCAATACTGATAAGACCCAACTGGCCACAGAGAAGCAGGGTCTGGAAGAAAACCTGACTGCCACAAAAACAGAAAAGAAACAATTGGAAGAAAAAGTGGATGTGGCTTCTACCCTTCATGCATCAGGCATTGGTATTGCTGCAGTGGACGTGAAAAGCAGTGGAAAAGAAAAAGAAACTACTACCGCAAAAAGAGCTGACCTCATCCGAATCTCTTTCAACCTGGATGAGAACAGGGTTACGCCCAGTGGTACCAAAGATATTTTTGTAGTGGTAACCGCACCAGATGGCAAAGTCATCACTGAAGGCGGCACATTCAATGCCCGGGAGGAAGGAAGCAAGCAATTTACCAGCAAAGTAAGCGTAAACTATGAGCAAGGGAAAGCGATACCCGTAAACTTCGACTGGAGGCAGAACGATAAATACCTGCAAGGCGATTACAAAATCGAGATATATAATAACGGATTTAAAATAGGACAGGGTGTAAAGACATTAAAGAAAGGCGGATTGTTTAGTTAATCAAACTCTTATCTTGAAAGGCAGCTTCATTTCCGGGGCTGCCTTTTTTTATTTCTGATTTCTGATTAGAATAGCAAATGAATGTAACCAGAAATTAGAAATGGTAAACTGCAAATAGGTAAAAATAATCGCTATTTTAGATGAATGATACCGCAATGGTTAAACTGGAAGATCATACTTATTGGCATAGCGATCGTTTTAGTAAGCGGCACTATTATTTATTCTCAGTATGTAGCTGGTAAAATTGCCGCAGAAGAAAGAAAGAATGTAGAGGCGTGGGTGGAAGCGCAACACACCATACTCAACTCATCTGACAGCGCCAGCATCAATCTCGCTACCAAGATATCTACAGAGAATAGCGAGATCCCCATCATTGAGACCAATGAAAAAGACAGTATTACCGGCAATTATCTAAACCTCAACACAACAAAAGCGAAAGCGGAAAAAGATTACCTGGTCAAAAAACTCGCAGAATTTAAAAGGCATAATCACGGCCCCATCACAGTAGTCATCAAAGAAAATCCCTATACTGCCAACCGTTATTATTATGGCGAAAGTGATCTTTTAAAAGAAGTAAAACTCTATCCGATCATTCAATTGACCATTGTGGCTTTGTTTATTACCATCGCCATCCTGGCTTTGCAAACTTCTTACCGCAGCGCCCAGAACCAGCTATGGGCATCTATGGCCAAAGAAACCGCTCACCAGCTTGGAACACCAGTATCCAGTTTACAAGGCTGGCTGGAAATTTTAAAAGAACAGGAGGTAAACGGCCTGATTGTACCCGAGATCGCCAAGGATGTGAACCGTTTATTGCTGATCACAGACAGGTTTGGCAAAATCGGCAGTGAACCACAACTTGAATGGGGGAAACCGGCAGAGCAAATCCGTTATATGCTGGATTATATGAAGAAAAGAACCGGTGGCCAGGTGAGATTTATTCTGGATGATAATGGCATTGCTGATATCACCACTATGCTTTCCCCACCTCTGTTCGACTGGGTGCTGGAGAACCTAATCAAAAATGCACTTGATGCCATTGAGGGAAATGGTACGATCAGTATTACCGCAACTGCCAACGGTAATGATATGTTGATAGATGTGACAGATACCGGCAAAGGCATTCTGAAAAATCATTTTAAGAATGTATTCAAACCAGGATTCACAACAAAGAAACGGGGATGGGGGTTAGGACTTTCGCTCAGTAAAAGAATTATTGAGCAAAAGTCCTAATCCCCATCCCCGTTTCTTTGTTGTGAATCCTGGTTTGAATACATTCTTAAAATGATTTTTCACAATA
>JBKJPR010000260.1:0-2591 GCA_046594275.1 Sediminibacterium sp. | reverse complement strand
AAAACCTTTGCGCGTAAACTCAATCCATCTGAATATTATTTCAACCCGCAGGTCGGATTTGTTTCTATCAATGTACAGTTACAATCCGATGAGGTATTGGCTGTAGCTTATCAATATACCTATAACGGAAGAGTATACCAGATAGGCGAATTTTCACAGGATGTGGCCCTTGATTCATCAAGAGGTGTACAGAAAGTATTATTCCTTAAATTATTAAAAGCCACTTCGCAACGGACAGAATTACCAACCTGGGGATGGATGATGAAAAATGTGTATTCACTGGATCTGTTTGGCGGAATAGAGCGGGAAGATTTTAAGCTGAATGTTTTATACGAAGAGCCCAGCGGTGGATTGAAAAGATATTTACCGGAAAGTTCTCCTTCCGTAGATGGAAAATCACTGTTACGTATTCTGAATCTCGACCGGCTCAATAACCGCAATGATCCGCAACCGGATGGTGTATTTGATTATATAGATGGATTTACCATTCTCCCGCAGATGGGCCGTATTATATTTCCCGTACTCGAACCTTTTGGCCGTGACCTTGATACATTGGCTTTTTCGGGACAGTCGGCAGCCATCAAAAGGAAATATGTTTATTACCAGTTGTATGATTCCATCAAAGCCATTGCCCAAACCTTTGCAAACCTGAACCGCTTTGTGATGCAGGGCCAGGTAAAAGGCAGTACTGGCGGATCAGACATCTCACTTAATGCCTTCAACGTTCCACCAGGTTCGGTAACGGTAACGGCAGGAGGGCAGATCTTACGGGAAGGACTGGATTATATTGTTGACTATAACCTTGGCAGCGTTAAAATCTTAAATGCCGGTATCCTCAGCTCAAATATTCCTGTAAATATTTCTTTTGAGAACAATGCAGGATTTGGTATTCAGCAAAGAGGGTTTACCGGGCTGCGCCTTGATTACATAGCCAATAAAAAGCTAACCCTTGGTACTTCTTTTGTGCGCCTGGGCGAAAGGCCATTCTTTACCAAAATGGGATATGGTGAAGACCCGATCAGAAATACTATGTACGGAGCAGATTTCAGTTACCGTTCTGAATTGCCTGGACTGACGAGGTTGCTTGATAAACTGCCTTTTTATTCAACCAGGGCCCAATCGTCTATTACGGCTTATGGTGAAGGCGCTATATTAAAACCGGGACACCCTTCCCAGATCGGTGCAGGGGAGCAGGGACTTATTTTCATAGATGATTTCGAAGGTACGCGTACAAGTATCGACCTGCGCTTTCCTTTTGTGGCATGGGCATTGGCATCCACACCACAGGGTAATCCAAAATTCCCGGAAGCAACGTTGAATGATTCTATTGACTATAACCAGAACAGGGCAAAACTGGCTTGGTACAATATTGAACCTAATCTCCAGGATCGCAATAGTCCAAATAACCCACTCCGCAGAAACCTGGATGAGTTAAGTGACCCACGTGTACGGCAGGTATTCACCAATGAATTATTCCCACAACGCACAACCAATATCACCGATGTGCAGACGTCAACATTCGACCTGGCATTTTATCCAGCCGAAAAAGGGCCGTATAATTTTGAAACCCGTAATACCCAAATTGGTGCGAATGGAAGAATGACAAGGCCCGCTGCCCGCTGGGGTGGTTTGATGCGGGCTATAGATCAGACAGACTTTGAAACAGCGAACCTTGAGTATATTGAATTGTGGGTTCAGGATCCTTTTATTAAAAATCCGAATAGCAGGGGTGGAAAATTGTACCTCAACTTTGGGAATGTAAGTGAAGACATTCTGAAAGATGGCAAACGGTTTTATGAGAACGGAATGAACACGCCCAATATTCCTGCGGGAGTTGACAGCAGCAACACATGGGGTAAGACACCGGTGAATCCGATACAGATTACCCAGGCATTCAGTAATGATCCTGATGACAGGCCTTATCAGGATGTAGGTTTTGATGGATTAGATGATGATGCAGAGCGCAGAAAAAAAGGATATGTACTGCAAAGGCTGGCAAATAATTTCGGAACGGGCTCGGCTGCCTACCAGAAAGCATTGCTCGATCCCTCCAATGATGATTATGTATGGTACCGCGATCCCAGTTTTGATCCGTTGGGAACGGGCATACTCGGACGATATAAAAACTTTAATAACCCACAGGGAAATTCCCCGATCGCAACCACAGGAGGTCAATTTACTTCTGCAGCAACCTTATATCCCGATAATGAAGACCTTAACAGGGATAATACGCTCAATGAAACAGAATCTTATTATGAGTATGAGATTCAGTTAAAACCCGGAATGGATGTTGGCATCACTCCTTATATCACCGACAAACGCAGGATAACTGTGAACTCTGCCGATGGCCTGAAACGGACTGAGGACTGGTTCTTATTCCGGGTTCCGATTAAAGGGTATTCAAGAAAAGTGGGTAACATTCCTGATTTTAAATCCATCCGCTTTGCCCGTTTGTTCCTGACCGATTTTGAAGATTCGGTGGTATTGCGTTTGGCCAGGCTTGACCTGGTAAGAAACCAGTGGCGCCAGTTTATTTATAATATTGATACAACAGGTTCATACACGCCTGTAAACAATGCGGCAGGAACGGT
>JBKJPR010000238.1:0-2736 GCA_046594275.1 Sediminibacterium sp. | reverse complement strand
TATATGCGCCAGCAGCGGAGTGGTTTCAATCCTTTCCTGAAAGACAGTTGCCATACACACGATGGCTATACTTTGTATGGCCCCATGCCCGACAGCACCCATATTGATGTAACAGGCGGATGGCATGATGCGAGCGATTACCTGCAGTACAGCACTACGTCGGCCAATGCGACGTATCATTTACTGGCGGCATACCGCGATTTTCCAAAAGTGTTTACTGATAGCAAACAGGCCAATGGGCTGGATGGTAAGAATGGAGTGGCCGATGTACTGGATGAAGCCAACTGGGGGTTACAGTGGTTAATAAAAATGAATCCAAAACCAGACTTGATGTTTAACCAGTTGGGGGATGACCGTGACCATATGGGCATGCGTATTCCCAAAGAAGACAGTTTTTACGGAAAAGGGTTTGAACGGCCGGTATATTTTAATTCCGGGAAACCACAGGTCCGGGGAAAGTATATGAATGCTACAACAGGAACTGCTTCAACGGCAGGAAAATTTTCCAGCGCATTTTCACTGGCTTCTGAAACATACCGGGCTTCTGATACTGCATATGCTAATTTTTTAAGGTATAAAGCAAGAGAAGCATTGAATTTTGCCGATCGGAAACCCGGTGTCAGTCAAACAGCTTCTGTACGGTCACCATATATCTATGCAGAAGATAACTGGGTAGATGATATGGAGCTGGCGCAGGCCAGTTACTACCATCTCAACAGGCTGATCTCATCAGAGTCTTACCCGCAAAGTGCCTATAACTATGCTAAGCAGGAGCCCATCACACCATGGCTGGGCGCAGATACAGCAAAACATTATCAATGGTATCCTTTTATCAACCTTGGGCATTATGAATTAGCTAAACAACTTTCGGGTGCAAAACGCGATACCATCATCGGTTATTATCGCGAGGGTATTGAAAGAGTATGGAGTAAAGCAAGGAAAAATGCTTTCTACCGGGGTATACCTTTTATCTGGTGCAGTAATAATCTTACCGCCGCGTTTGCTATACAGTGTTATTGGTATAAGCAGTTGACGGACGACAAGAAGTTTGAAGAACTGGAACAGTCAAACATCGACTGGCTCTTCGGTTGCAATCCCTGGGGAACCAGCATGGTGTATGGATTACCAGCCTGGGGCGATACACCAGTTGATCCGCATTCAGCCTTTACACACATAAAAAACTATCCTATTGATGGAGGGTTGGTGGATGGACCAGTGTATACTTCTATCTATAAAGGGCTTATCGGTATCCAGTTAAAAGATGACGATGAATATGCGGATTTCCAAAGTGATCTCGCGGTATACCATGATGATTACGGCGATTACAGTTCGAATGAACCTACGATGGATGGAACCGCCTCATTGGTTTATTTACTGGCAGCCAAAGAAAACGAAGCAAAGTTGACGCATGCAAAAAAAGAGGGGCGGTCAACATATCCGCCGGTGAATACTGCCCATCAATTCTCACATGGCGCTATCGTAAGGGGAGATTCTACCAAAAAGGAAATAGCCCTGGTCTTTACGGGGGATGAATTCGGGGATGGCTTATCAACTATCACTAACACACTGAACAAACAAAAAGTGAAGGGCGCTTTCTTTTTTACGGGAAGATTTTACCGGGATACTGTATTTCAGCCGGCGATAAAAAAATTGTACCGGCAGAAACATTTAATGGGACCACATTCCGATATGCATTTATTGTATGCTGACTGGAACAAACGCGACAGTCTTCTGGTAACAAACGATTCCTTATTCCGGGACCTGCGGCGAAACAGGAAAGCTATGAAAGACCTGGGTATCAAAGAAGCGGGTACCAAAAGATTTTTTATACCTCCTTATGAATGGTGGAATGATGAGGTGAGCAGATGGATAAATTCGTCTGCCACTTCACTTTTTAGCTTTACACCCGGTACTACCAGTAATGCAGATTACACATATCCTGAAATGGGAACTTCCTACCGCAGCAGCGATGCGATCCTTACTTCCATAAAAAAATTCAATGAAAACCGCCCGGGCAAATTAAATGGAGCCATCCTTTTAATTCATGCCGGAAGCGATCCGCGGCGAAAAGATAAATTGTATAACAGGCTCGATGAGTTAATCGGGTACCTGAAAAAAGAAGGGTATAAAATTAAAAGAATCGATGAGTTATTACATTAAAAAAGCTACTTCATTAACCACCCCTTTAATTCCGCAAACGAGGCTTTCAGTTTTACACTTTTCTTTTCTTTTGAGAAAAGGGCTTGTGCAGAACCTGGTACAGGAATGGTTTTCGCTGTCATAGCCTCAACTGTTTCCGGAAATTTTACCGGGTGAGCGGTTTCTAAGAAAATCCCTTTTTGATCCGGATGCTGTTGCAGGTATTGATCCAGGGCATAATAGCCAACAGCACCATGAGGATCAAGTGTGTATTCATGCTGCCTGTATACTTGGGCAATAGTTTCTTTTGTCTCTTCATCACTAACCGTATACCCGGAAATTTTTTCTGAAATATCCGTATAGTTATTTTTGAATAGTTCCAGAATCCTGATAAAATTACTCGGGTTCCCCACATCCATAGCATTTGAAATAGTGGGTACGGCAGTTTTGGCCTGGTAATTACCACTACGCAGGTATTCTGGCACTGCATCATTCACATTACAGGCTGCAATAAAATGTTTAACCGGCAATCCGCTCATATGCGCTAACAGTCCCGCACAAATATTACCAAAATTACCACTGGGTACCGCAATAACG
>JBKJPR010000156.1:0-6481 GCA_046594275.1 Sediminibacterium sp. | reverse complement strand
CCCGAAACAGATGGTATTATCATGATTGGCGAGATCGGTGGAAACATGGAAGCCGATGCTGCCAAATGGATCAAAGAGAATAAAACCAAGCCGGTAGTAGGTTTTATAGCCGGCCAGACAGCTCCTCCCGGCCGCCGTATGGGCCATGCCGGGGCGATCATCGGCGGTGCAGATGATACCGCTGCTGCAAAAATGAAGATCATGGCAGAATGCGGCATTACTGTGGTGGCCAGTCCTGCCGACATTGGCAAAACCATGGCTGCTATCTTAAAAAAATAATACTGAATTTATAAAAAGTCCCGGTCAGCTATCTGACCGGGACTTTTTTGTACCGTTAACCCATGATTTCTACAGATAAAACAAGCTGGCACGATTTCAGTAATTATGAATCTTTTGTTAATAGGTAATAACTTGTGTGTATTAAACCGCAGGCCTGCATCCTAAGGAGTAACAGGCATTTTAATTGAAAAATCAATCTATGGCTTTACGTAATCTTTACATCGCAGCTTTCCTATTGCTATCCTCTGTTTCCAAAGCCCAGTTAACCGATACTTTTTTCAAAAAAGATTGGATCGGGATTGATACGCTTATTATAAAGAAAGACCTGACAAGGACCGCCTTAGAAAAAGTAAATATTGTATACCAGAAAGCAAAACTAAAAAAATTGCCCGATCAGATGACCAGGGCCCTGCTCTACCGATTCAGCCTGGAGGACAGAATCACAACAAATGATCCTTCTCACAGCATAAACAGCATCAGGGCCGAGATCAGCACCTCCACGGATGAAACCCATAAAGCAGTTTTGCATTCTCTGTTGGCAAAACAATACAGGCAGTACTATAATAATTACCGCTGGAACCTGTACAACAGGAAAAATACAACAGGTATTGCCAAAGAAGACATCACTACCTGGAGTAATGATGATTTTATTTCAGCGATCAGTACTCATTTTTTACGGTCTATTACGGACACCCGGCTATTGCTGCAAAAGCCTGTTGCAGCCTATGATGCGGTCATCATTAAAGGGAATAACCGCCCATTAAGGCCTACCCTGTATGATCTGCTGGCGCATGAGGCACTGGATTATTTCAAATCGGGAGAAAGTTATATTACCAAACCCATGAATGCATTTACAATATCAGATGTGAATGCATTGGCGCCGCTGGACAGTTTTATCAGGTCGGATTTTCCCACAAAAGACAGCAGCGCCCTGCCATGGCTGGCGCTTCAATTATTCAAACAATTACTGGAATTCCACAGGTATGATGCAGATAAGAACGCATTACTGGATGTTGATCTTGAGCGGATGGAATGGGTATTCCAGCAGGCGGTATTTCCCGGCAAAGAACCGGCCTATCAAAAAGCATTGCAAACCCTTATTGACCAATACCCTTCTGTGCCTGCAGCCGCAGTTGCCTGGTATCTGCTGGCACAAAAAGAAACAGAGAAAGCAGCTACCTATTCAGCATTCGGAGATACAACCAACAGGTACGGTTATATTAAGGCAAAACTGATGATAGAAAAAGCATTGAGGCTTTTTCCAAAACCTAATAATGGCACTACCAACCTGCAAAATCTACTGACAGAGATTAACAGCAAACAATTACGCACACAAACAGAACAAGTGAATGTTGCCTATAAGCCATTTCGCGCGTTGGTTACCTATCGTAATACAGATAGTTTATTTGCGAGGATCATCCGCATAGAAAAAGACGATATAAGGAATAATGGAGGAGAACCTGATTACTGGAAAAAATTAAGCCGGTTGCCCGCTTACAGATCCTTTACACAATTGCTGCCGGCAACCAATGATCAACAGGTGCACACCACAGAAATTAAAATAGAAGGATTACCGGTTGGCGAGTATGCTATACTAAGCAGCAGTGGTAGTGGTTTTGCTGATACCCTGCACAAAATGTGCATCCAGTTCCTGCATGTTTCTAATATCAGTTACATTAAAAACAAAAATGATTATTTTGTTTTGAACCGGGAAACAGGGCAACCGATGCCCGGTGTAAAAGTAACAGTATTAAAACAGCAGTATATCAACAGGCTTAATAAATACCTGGATGATACGGTAAGCATACAAACAACCAATAAAAACGGCTATTTCAGGTTTGAGGCCGTGAATGCCTATAATAATTTCCGTTTCCTGTTTACAACCGGCACAGACAGGCTGAACCTTAGGGAAAATGAATACACGTATTACGAGAACCAGGAACCGGAAGAGACTGAATTAATTGCCAATAAGTTTGAAACCAGCACTAACCGGGTATTCTTTTTTATGGACCGTTCCATTTACCGGCCGGGGCAAACTGTTTTTTTTAAAGGAATTGCCGTAACAAAAGATTACAAAACCAAACTGAGTAAACTCATTGTTTCTAAAGATTCCAGTTGGGTATACCTGAAAGATATTAACCGAAAGATCGTTGACTCGCTCAAATTCGGCTTGAATAATTATGGTTCTTTCACCGGAAAATTTCAATTACCACTAAATGTATTGACGGGCAATTTCAGCATTGAGTTACCTAAATATAACCGGGCAGTTTCTTATTTTTCAGTAGAAGAATACAAGCGCCCTACCTTCAGCGTGAGCTTTGAAAAAGTAAAAGGCGCTTACCGGTTGAATGATACCATTGTTATCACCGGTACTGCTAAAGCCTATGCAGGCAACACCATCAGTGGCGCAAAAGTAAATTACAATGTCAGTAGGAATACGCGTTACATGATCCCATGGATGTGGAGAAGGCCCGTGCCACAAGGCGGAAACCGGCAGGTGGCACATGGAGAGGTTATCACAGATGCTGAAGGAAAATTCACCATCAAATTCAAAGCGCTGGCAGATGATATTGTTGACCGAACAGGCAATCCGTTATTTGATTTTACCATACAGGCTGATGTGACCGATCTGAATGGGGAGACAAGAACGGCTTCTACGCAGGTATCAACGGGATTCAGTTCCCTGCTGTTATCAGTAATTACACCAGCCCTCAGTGAAACAGACAGCACAAAAAATATAGAGATCCTTACTACGAATCTGAGTAATGAAAAAGAGCCGGCAACCGTACAGGTGAAAATATATTCCTTACAGTCGCCAGGAAGATTAATCAGGAAACGCTATTGGCAAAGACCCGACCAGTTTGTGATGAGTGAAAAAGAATTCACCCGGTATTTTCCTACAGATGAATATGCCAACGAGGCTGATTTTCTCACTTGGGAAACAGGAAAACTGGCGTTGGAAGGAACCCTAGATACAAAAGACACCAACCAATTGATTATTCCCGCTGGGGCTCTGGAAGCCGGCTATTATAAGATTGAAGCGGTTACGAAGGACAAATATGGTGTGGAAGTAAAACAGGTAAGTTTTATCCAATTATTCAGCCGTAAGAATGATCAGTTGCCCGCCCCCGCTTATCAATTCAATTATACGATCAATAATAAAGTAGAACCCGGCCATACAGCCTCTTTTCTTACCGGTACAACCGTTAAGAATATTTTCGTGATCAGTAAAACGGAAAGGCCCGGGGAGAAAAAAAATGCTTACGATTTCGATAACCGGAACAACGGCATCAGGGCTGTTACCTATACCCCCGATGAAACTGACAGAGGTGGTGTGAATATCAGTGAGGTGTATGTATTCGATAACAGGATTTACGCCAATCATTACAATATAAATGTACCCTGGAGTAATAAGCATTTACAGGTAAGCTATACCAGTTACCGTGATAAAACAGAACCCGGCGCCGCAGAAAAATGGACGGTAACCGTGGAAGGAGATAAAGGTGAAAAAACAGCGGCAGAATTACTTACGGGAATGTATGATGCGTCGCTGGACCAGTTCAAACAACATAGCTGGAATACCCCTGCTGTTTGGGAAACCAATTATATAACAGCAATCTTTACGGGTCACAATAATTTTTCCGCCGCGAATAATGCACTGGAAACCTACCTGCCGGAAAAATACATTCCACAAATACCTTTTGAATATGATCGTCTCGCGGCTAACGGGCAGGAAATATGGAATGGAAATATGGGTAATACTGGCCAATACGATGTAGTAAATTCGTCGTCGATCAGGATAAGAGGAAACACATCCAGAGATCAGAATAAGCTATCAAGTTCGGGTATGTTACAGGCAGAATTAGGATTGCAGAGAAAGGCAGTAAGTGGACAGGTTATCGAATCAAGCGAAGGATTAAAGGAGGAAGGAATAGTATCACCACCAAATTTAGAAGATAAAACAGATGCTCTCACTCCCATTATCCGCAAAAACTTTAATGAGACGGCTTTCTTCTTCCCGCAATTATATGCCGACTCAACAGGTAAATACAGTTTCAGCTTTACCATACCAGAAGCATTAACACAGTGGAAATGGATGAGCCTGGCCCATACAAAGGATCTTGCGTTTGGCAGCAACAGTACCACCATCATCACCCAGAAAAAACTGATGGTGCAACCCAATGCACCGCGATTTATGCGGGAAGGCGATAATATGGAGTTCAGCACCAAGATCGCCAATCTTACCGATAAAGAGATCACCGGGCAGGTAACCTTAGAATTGATCGATGCCACCACCAACAGTTCTGTTGATGGATGGTTTCAAAATGTATTCCCCTCACAATATTTTACCGTGGAAGCGGGACAAAGCACTGCTGTAAAATTCCCGATACAGGTACCTTACAGTTTCAACAGGCCGCTCACCTGGCGCGTGGTTGCTAAGTCAGGCAATATGAGCGATGGTGAAGAAAATACGCTACCTGTGCTTACTAACAGAACATTGGTTACCGAAAGCCTCCCCTTGTTACTGCAGGGCGATACCACCCAAAATTTTAAATTCGATAAATTACTGAAGACCACGAGTGAAAGCCTTACCCACCAAGCCATCACGGTTGAATATACATCTAACCCAGTTTGGTACGCGGTGCAGGCATTGCCTTACCTGATGGAGTATCCTTATGAATGTTCTGAACAGGTCTTCAACCGCTTTTATGCCAACGCGCTGGCCGCTTATATAGTTAATAAACATCCGCGCATCAAACAGGTATTTGAACAATGGAAATCTGATACAGCTTCGTTAAAAAGCAACCTGCAGAAAAATGAAGAGTTGAAACAAATACTCTTAGAAGAAACCCCCTGGCTGTTTCAGGCAGAGAGCGAAGAGCAGCAGAAAAAGAATATCAGTTTACTGTTCGATCTCGTGAAACTCAGCACCCAATCAGATGCATTGATCGAAAAACTGAGACAGATGCAGTTACCCAATGGCAGTTTCAGTTGGTTCAAAGGGGGATATGAAGACAGGTATATTACCAACTATATCCTCACCGGTATCGGCAAGCTCAAAAGGTTAGGCGCGCTCACACCCGACCTCGCCTTGCGCATCAGGACAGTACTCGTAAATGCAGTAAAATACATGGATGGCAAAATAGCCGATGATTACAACTGGCTGGTAAAAAATAAAGCTAATCTGGAAATACAACAATTATCCACCAGTCATATTGATTATCTCTATATGCGCAGTTTCTTCAGGGATATCGCGCAGCAGTCAACTGTTGCCAACGATTATTTCTATAAACAGGGTAAACAATACTGGATCAAACAGAACAGTTATTATAAGGCACAACTGGGATTGATCTATTATCGTAATAAAGAAGAAAAATTTGCCACAGCTACCATCCTTCCCGCTTTGCTGGAGAATGCCAGCACAGATACCAAACTGGGCATGTATTGGAAATCTGCTTATACTGGTTTCTGGCACCAATCAGCTATTGAACACCAGAGTATGATGATCGCATTCATGTCTGAGATTAACCAGGATGAAACAAATGCGTCCCTGACAAAGAATGTAAATGCCATGAAGACATGGTTATTGCTTAATAAACAAACTACAAACTGGAGAACTACCATTGCCACGGCGGATGCCTGTTATGCATTACTGTTAAACGGATCAGACTGGCTAAACAGCGATAAAACTGTCACTATCCGGCTCGGCAATTACATCACCGCCAGCAATATTGAAAAAACAGAAGCTGGTACCGGTTACTTCAAAAAAAGAATAGATGGAAAAATAGTTAATCCACAAATGGGGAATATAACCGTAACGGTAAGCGACGCTTCCAACAAATCAATTTCCCCATCTTCCTCCCGCCAGGGCGGGACCAAAATATCCCAATCACCCAGTTGGGGAGCTGTGTACTGGCAATACTTCGAGGATCTCAACAAGATCACTTCTTCCGCAACACCTTTATCTCTCAATAAAAAATTATTTATTGAACGCAATACCGATAAAGGAAAAATACTCGAACTGGTAAAAGAAGGCGATGAACTGAAAACGGGTGATAAAATAGTTATGAGGATGGAATTACGTTCTGACCGCGATATGGATTACCTGCACCTGAAAGATATGCGCGCTGCCTCTATGGAACCTGTGAATGTATTAAGCGGTTACAAATGGCAGGATGGCCTCGGCTATTATGAAAGCACC
>JBKJPR010000112.1:0-2672 GCA_046594275.1 Sediminibacterium sp. | reverse complement strand
TCCACATATTTCGGGTCCTGCAGGTTAATAGCAGCTCCTTTGCTTTTCTGATAATACAGTTCCCTGAAATAGGCTGCCCCAAGCATACCCCCCGAGGCGCCATTGATGAGAAGTGTTTGCTGCATTAACTGGCCATTGAATAAACTATCCAACTTTTGTAAGGCATTCATGGTAAACGCGGCACTACGTGTTCCACCGCCACTGGTATTGATAATATACAGCACCGGCTTAGCGGTTTTCTGCCTTGCCTTCCAGCGGTTCAGCACCTCTATAAAATGTCTTTTATCAGTTTCAATAGCGGAATCATTCGCTGATTCCCGGACAGATTCGCGGCTGTAAACAGGACGCTCGTTTTTATTCAGGTAATTGAGGCCATATGCTTTGTTCCGGGGATCAATTACCTCCTGCTGGTACAGGAAATTGATGATGATGTATACTATCACCAGCAAAGGAATACTCCAGGTACGAAAGAACAAAGTGATGGCGCCGGCTACCGCTATCAATATGGCAAAAAAAACAGTGATACTTGCGGCTGCGGGTATCTGGAACAAACGCGCATCAGAAGTATAGCCTACCAGCACCACGAAAATAAATGCGATCACGATTGCTATTACTGCTGCAAAATGATGACGTTTGAAAACAGACTCCAAAAATCCATCCGTGTAATGCCGTACATCTCTTGGTTTACGTAATTGAAGTTTGGCGCTCAGGAACCAGTCAACATCCAGTTCAGTTTTATACTTAGGCAGTATTGTTTTCTGGATCACTTCATTGTAACGTATATTCTCAGTATTGATCACCTCACCCATGCTCCGGTAAATGGTCTTATCCGCACCAAAAAAATAAATGAATGAAATGGATATGGACAAAATAATACCAACTGCAAAACCACCCACCAGCAGTGCTATTTCCAAAGGCTGAAATAATTCCTGGTACCGGGCATAATTAACTGCTTTAACGAGGTAATACACCAGGAACAGAAGAGGTATGATCGCATTATTGATGCAATATTTTAAAAAGGGTTGCGCGGTAGTAGCTAAGAATCTTACGTTTTTGCTGTGCAGGATAAACGTGGTCATGTTCCAGCTCATGATAAATACACCCAGTGAAAAACCAACAATGGCTGTACTTATTACAGTTACCTCTCCAAAATATTCAGGCGCCAGGAACAATGAGTTAGCGCCAAAAGCATGCATAAATTTGCCTGCCACGGTTGCCGTCAGGATATACCAGAAAATAAGGAATACCTGGTACCTGCGGAAATGCACCATAAAAAGCTGCACCGGCAGGGAACGCCAGAAACCAACCAGGTATTTTCTCATATAGCTAAGAGTATAATTTCAAGTAAGCCGCTGCACAGTCTTTTGCTTTACCCCTTTCTTACTTGGCTACGCACCATAAAAAGCAGCCATACCAGCGACAACAATAAAAACATTCCCGTCAGTTGATGCAATTCCGCCATCCATTCAAACGCTCCCCAATGACCCGGTACGATTCTGGTGCTGGTCAATACGCTGGCTATGCCCAATACCAATTGCAAAATAACGATAGCCAATGGCCACCACCTTGTTTTGACAAATACTGCCGGCCCTTTTGTGCGGAATAATTTAATAGACCAGATAACGATCAGTACAAATAATACATAAGCAAGCCCCCTGTGGATGAAATGAATCAGCACTTTATTATCAATAAAATTCAAGACTACCGGCTTATCAACCAGAAGATTATCGGGCACCCACTGCCCGTTGATGGTTGGCCAGCTCGCTGCCGCAGTGGCTGCTTTATGCCCGGCCATTAATGCGCCATACAACAACTGGACGGTTAATACGACTAAGATCCAGATGTTCCATTTTCTGAGAGAAGGATTCACAATCAACTGTTCCTTTGTAACCAATAATTTCAATGCGAACCAGAAACAGTAACACAATAATCCCAATGCAAAAATAAAATGTAGCGCCAGGCGGGTGGGTTTTACATATACGGCATCGCCTGTTAAACCACTGGCCACCATGATCCAGCCGATGGCTCCCTGTAAGGCCCCAAGTAAGAAAAGAATGAGCAGGGGATTGATCATTTCTTTTTTGAACTGTTTTTTCACCAGGAACCAGACAAAGCCTATAGCAAATACGAGCCCGATAGTTCTTGCCCATAAACGGTGGAACCATTCCCAGAAAAAAATGAACTTAAAATCGGAAAGGGTAAAATCGAAATTCAATAAATGATATTGGGGTGTTTGCCTGTATTTGTTGAATTCGGCCAGCCATTGCTGTTCATTGAGTGGTGGCAGTGAGCCGGTGATTACATCCCATTCTGTGATGGATAAGCCACTTCCCGTTAACCGGGTAATGCCGCCCAATGCAACCTGGATAACGGTCATCACAACACCGATCAGCAGCCAGGTAGCAACCAGTTTCGCGGAACGGTCAGTTTGGTTCATATATAGCCTTTTCTAAATTGTTGCAAAGCTACTGTATAACAGGGTAGCTGCTTCACTGGTTAAACTCAGAAGTTGATAAATTGATTTGGAAAATCCCTGCGAATATTGAATTTTGCTCCGTGTTACGATCATTTCATCAAACCAGGTACAGGGAGGCAGGCTCCGACGAGGCCGGCCGCGGGTGTTATGCGGGGCCGGTATTTGCAGCGGCCGTAATTTTGCCCAGGGATTTTTT
>JBKJPR010000026.1:0-2552 GCA_046594275.1 Sediminibacterium sp. | reverse complement strand
CATGAATGTGCCTAAGAAATAAAGCCCCATCATCACCAGTCCCTGTAAACTTAAAAAACCGAGATAGTATTTATCAGCGATAACCAACGAAATTAAAATGGTATACACCGGCAAACGGGCGCTGCAACTCATGAGCGGTGTGATCAAAATGGTAAGCAGCCTTTCTTTTTTATTTTCAATGTTACGGGTGCTCATGATCGCAGGCACGGCGCAGGCAAAACCACTGATCATGGGCATTACACTCTTACCGTTCAAACCCACTTTGCGCATCAGCTTATCGCTTAGGAAACTGATACGGGCCATATAGCCAGAGTCTTCCAGAATAGTGATCAGTCCGAACAGGATCATGATTTGTGGTACAAAAACCAGTATACCGCTTAGTCCGGCCATAAAACCATTGATGATCAGGTCGCTCCACCAGACCTGTGGCAAAACATGATTGAGCCAGGCGCCAGCTTGTGTAAATGCCCACTCAATCCCATCCATTGGGAAACGGGCCAGCCAGAAAATGCTCTGGAACAACAGAAAAAGAACAGTGATCAAAATAAGGTAACCCCATGTACGGTGCAGTAAAAGATCATCTAATTTATCGGTAAACATTTTTCTCTCTAATGGTCCGGGCTCTATCACATGCTGCTGCATGATCTGCCTGATGCGCGTATACCGCTGCATGATTTCTTCTGCCTGTGTTTTGGTGGGATTAAATTTGTTCTCAGTTTCTATTTTTTCAATAGCCTGTTGCTTAGCAGGATCGAGCGGAAAATGTTCGTGATTGATCAGGTAGTGAACCGCCGCATAATCGCCTAACTGCGGATAGAGTTCTTGTATACTGTTGATGGAAGCCGGTGCCAGTTTTTTGGTGTTCATAAAATCACGGGCATGTATACCAGGAGCCATTTTAGCGATATGCGACAAAACCTTTTTCAATTCTCCCAGTCCCTTATTTTTCCTGGGGTTAACGGGTACCACCGGGATGCCCAGTTCTGCTTCCAGTCCGCTGATATCTATCTGGATGTCTTTTTTGGCAGCGATATCATTCATGGTTAATGCCATAACCACCGGGATCTTCAGATCAATGATCTGGCTGCAAAAAAGAAGGTTCCGCTTCAGGTTACTGGCATCTGCCACCAAAAGAACTACATCGGCCTTGATCGGATCGGCTCCCATCAACACCTTGTATGCCACCCATTCATCTACCCGCCGGGGATATAAGCTATAGGTACCCGGCAGGTCTACCAGTTCTGCCTGTAACGAATCGTCCAGTGTGGTGCGGCCGGTCTTTTTATCAACTGTAACCCCGGGGAAATTGCCCACTTTCTGGTTCAGGCCAGTCAATGCATTGAACAGCGAGCTTTTGCCGCTGTTGGGGTTGCCCACCAATGCGATATGTAGTACAGTTTTTGCCAAATGGGATGTGTGGTTGCAAAAGTAGCTGCAAACAGGGGGTGAGAGTTACGAGATTGGGAAGAGAATAGCGGTTAAAGGGTTTCTGTTTTACATCTAGGTTAATTACATAATATTTACAAAGGGTTTATGTAGTGTTATGCCAAGGAGCTTATTTTTGCAGGCACAAATTGAAACGCTGTATGAAAAAACTCTTGTTGATAGTATTGTTATTCCCCATACTTTCTTACTCGCAAAGTAAAAAAAAGAAAAGACTGGCCGAAGAAAAAGCCAATGCAGAACTGGTTGCGAATCTCAAAACGCATATTCAATACCTGGCAGATGATAAACTGGAGGGAAGAAGAACGGGAAGCAAAGGCGAAGAGCTGGCGATGCAATATATTACTGACCAGTACCGCCAAATGGGACTCGAACCCAAAGGAACCAGTGGCTATGTACAGGAATTTGATATTAATGAAGGCCGCCAGGTTGATCCGGGTACGCTCTTACTAGTAGATGGGAAAACACTTCGCTTAACACAGGAATATATCCCACTGGCATTCAGCGCCATGAGATCCATTTCGGGCAGGCCGGCTATTGCTTTAAGTGAGTCGGGGCAACCCTGGTTCAGGGATATGAAAGACGTACTGGAAGAGAACAAGGATAATCCGCATTTTGATATGGAGGAGGCGATCAAAAAAATGACCGATAAAGTTTCGGCCAAAGGAGCTACCGCATTGTTTTTATATAACACATCTTCCTTAGTAGACAATGTGCAGTTCAATAAAAATGATAAAACAAATGCGGCTAAGATCCCGGTGGTCTATCTTACCAGAGAAGGGTATGAAAAAAACTTCTCCGATCATGCTGCCACCCTACCCATTGAACTGAACATCAGTTTTTCTGATAAAACAAGAAAAGCCAGAAATATTGTGGGCTTTATTAATAACAATGCACCCCATACAGTTATTCTCGGAGCACACTATGATCACCTGGGATATGGAGAAGATAAAGGTGCATTGGATACCGGCCATATCATACACAATGGAGCTGATGATAACGCCAGCGGCACAGCGGCCTTGATAGAACTGGCCAGGATGCTGAAAAAAAAGGCGCCCGTCAATAACAATTACCTGGTCATTAATTTCTCCGGAGAAGAGCTGGGTTTA
>JBKJPR010000445.1:0-2648 GCA_046594275.1 Sediminibacterium sp. | reverse complement strand
CTGCCAATGACACATCGCTAAGTTACCTGATAATCAAGCAGTTTAAAATTGTGTTTGTTTGCGAGTAGGGTTAGTAATTTAATTTCACGGGTCTTCAGTTTGGCTTCATATTTTTTTATTCCTTCTTCTACATATTCAATTCCTTTAGTAAGGATGTAATAATAAGCGGTTGCTATTTTTCGGGCGCCTGCTTTGATGGCTACGGGTCCGCCTTTTTTAGCTCTTAGTTTTCGCATAAAAGCACCAATTGCAATGTTCTTGCTTTGGATTAAGCTCTGTGCTGCTTCTCGAAAAATTTGACCGGCTTTGCTTTTGTTTTTCATCTTCAGCTTCCTATTCATTTTTCCGCTTTGGCTATGGCGAGGACTTAATTGACACCAACTGATAAAATGTTTGGCTGTTGGAAACCGGCTTAACTCATTGCCTGTTTCACCAACTAAACGAAGTAAAGAGTAATCGGTTAAACCGGATAAGGTAGCTGCATTTACTCCATAAAGATTCAGCAATTTTTGATGCAACTCCTTGACCGCTGGTTTGTGATGCCGAACTGATTTTATCTTTGCTTCGCTATAAACTATCGGCTTGTCCTTATTCAGTTCATCTAACAAGGATTCAATTTTTTGATCTATCACCAGCAGATGTTGCTCGTGCTGTTTCCACATCTTCATGTTTTGTTCTAAAAGAAAAAGCCAGGTCTGATTATAGTTTCCCTCAAGTGCTTTCTTGACGGAGGCCGATTTCTTTTCAATGATTCTGGCATCACATAAAGCCAATAGCACTTCCGGATTTCTTTCGCCTGCAAGAATCGCTTCTATCATTCTTATTCCGCTCACCCCGTGTATTTGTGCGATTACATTTTTGAGTTTGATATTCATCAACTCTAATGCTTTTTGCATTTTGTTGATATAGGCACTTCCCATTTCAATAATATCTTCCCGTTCTCGAACCATCATGCGAAGTTCTTTCAACTTACCTGCCGGAATATAGCTTTGACGAAGCAGTCCCGCTGAAAATAGTTTTTGTATCCACTGGCAATCCTTCACATCGGTCTTGCGACCCTTTACCTGCTTTACTTCTTTCGGATTGACCAAACATACTTCTATGCCATTGCTCTCAAGGATTTCGTAAAGTGCAATCCAATACACTCCGGTGGCTTCCATGGCCACTCGTTGCACCCGTTGTTCTTTCAAATAATCTACACACCGATGATAGTCTGCTGTGAATGTTTCAAAACTGATAACCGTCATGCCGTCTGCTGATACAAATATTTTTTCAGCACCAATGTCAATTCCTGCAGCATAAGAATTGACGGTCTCGAAAGTTGTTTCTTCTTTCATAAATTTGCGTTTAAGATGTAAAAAATGAGATTGTTTAGGGCGCAAAGAGTGCACGTAAAAAGGCAAGCTGCCAAACGGGAATATCTTCTTACAAGGTATCACCAAAAACGGTAAAGCGACTCTTTGAAGCAAGGCTCAGACACAGGTATAAACACTAAAACGTTGGAGTGCTAGGCTGCCCTAAACTTTCTCTATCCACGCAAAGATTGAAAGACTACGTGTCATCTACAACAGGTATGCCGGGAAGCGGGATGGTAATCTCAGAATGACAGCCTCCCCTTTTATTTCTGCTCCAAATTCCTACATTTGCGCTCCTTTTTAAAAAGGCAGTTCATTGAATGCGGGCGTGGCGAAATTGGCAGACGCACTAGACTTAGGATCTAGCGCTTAACGGCATGTGGGTTCAAGTCCCTCCGCCCGCACATTCACTTGTGTTAAGGTATTAAGGTGTTGAGGTGTTAAAGTAAAATACACATCTAACCTTAATACCTTAATATATTAACACCTTAACACATCTCAACTATGACTATTACACAGGAAAAAACAGACAACCTGCGCTCGCGCCTAAAGGTAAATCTGAAGAAAGAAGACTACGAACCGAACGTTAAGAAACAGCTTAAAGACCTTGCGAAGAAAGTTTCTATCAAAGGTTTTCGTCCGGGTATGGTGCCGGAGGGCATGGTGAAAAAAATGTATGGCAACGGAGTGTTGATAGAAGAGTTGAACAAGGTGCTGAACGAAGAAGTTTACAAATACATCAACGATAACAACATTGAAATTATCGCTTCGCCTATTCCGGCTACCGACCAGAAGCTGGATATTGACATCAATACTTTAAAGGATATTGATTTTGATTATGAAGTGGGTCACGCACCGGAAATCAGTTTGTCGTTTATCGAAAACTCTCCTGCTTTCAATAAGTACAAAATTAAGGTGGAAGAAAAAATGCTGGATGATGAAATTGACCGCACCCGTAAGCGTTTTGCTACCCACGAATATCCTGAAGTAGTTAGCGAAACCGATGTACTTACTTTTACGGTAGAAGAAATAAATGCCGATGGCACACCGCGCGAAGGAGGGCAAAATACGGTTACCACCCTTACTGTTGATTTGCTGAAAGAGGATGTAAAAGGAAAAATTCTTCCGCTTAAAAAACAGGAGAGCTTTGAATACAACGTGTTCGACCTGATGGATCGCGACCGCGAAGCCATTGCCAAGAACGTGTTGAACATGAACGACCTTAGCAAGCTGAGCGAAGTGGGTGACAAATTCCGCCTTACACTCAACAACATTACTCGCTCGGTGCCTGCG
>JBKJPR010000431.1:0-4624 GCA_046594275.1 Sediminibacterium sp. | reverse complement strand
ATAACTGTAGCTACCGGGTATAGTATTTCTTTACCGGAAGCGGTGGGGTCCAGGGTAAGTGGAATCAATGCCAGTGCGGCTACCAGGGCCGTCATCAGTACCGGCACTAACCTTTCTAATGAACCACGGATGATCATTTTGTCGCCAAATACTTCTCCTTCATGCTCTACTAAATGAATGTAATGGCTGATCATCATTATACCGTTCCTCGATGCAATGCCGGTAAGCGTAATAAACCCCACCAATGTGGCAATGGAGAATACACCCCCTGTTAATATAACCGCTATTACACTCCCAATAAGGGCCATAGGAATATTAAGCATAATCTGCCAGGCAATACGGCTGCTTTTAAAATGGCTGAATAATACCAGGAAAATACCTATAAAAGAAAAAATGCTGAGAATGGTAATTAATTTGGAAGCAGATTGCTGGCTCTCAAACTGGCCGCCCCACTGCAAATAATATCCCTGTTCCAGGATCAGTTCTTTTTTTACTTTCGCCTGCATTTCCTTAACGGTACTGCCCAGATCCCTTCCCTGCACGTTGGCAGAAACCACTATCCTCCGTTGGGTATTTTCATGGTTCACACTACTGATACTGTTTTCGAGTTCTATTTTTGCAATCTGTTCAAGGGGGATCAAGGAACCGTCTGCCAATGCAATCTGTGTATTTTTTATGGCATCAATATTCTTCCGGGTACTGTCATCTGTACGCAAAACAATATCAAATGTTTTCTGGCCATCCAGTATCTGGCTCACTACTTTGCCATTGTAAAATACTTCCATCTCCTCTGCCACTTTGCCGGCCTGTAATCCGTAGCGCTGCAAAGCAATCCGGTCTATCTTAACCATCAGTTGCGGTACCATTACCTGGTTTTCTACCTGCACATCTACTGCACCGGGAACAGCACTTATTACACTACGCAACTGTTCGGCAGTGGAACGGAGGGTTATCAGGTCATTTCCAAAAATCTTGATAGCTATCTGTGCCCTTACGCCACTCAGCAGGTGATCAAGCCGGTGAGAAATGGGCTGTCCGATATTTATAGTTACTCCGTTCAATGCTGATAAATTTGTACGCATATCTGCCAGCACTTTTTCTTTAGTACGCCCGCCGGGTTTGAGGGTTACATCAATTTCACTGTAACTGGGAGGCTCTGCATGCTCGTCTAATTCGGCTCTTCCTGTTCTGCGGGAAGTGAGCGCTACTTCGGGCACTTTCAATATTTGTTTTTCTGCGATGGTGCCTATTTTATTCGATTCAGTAAGTGAGGTACCGGCGGGGGCCAGCACGTTTACAGTATAACTGCCTTCATTGAATGGAGGCAAAAACTCAGTACCAAAAAAAGGAATAAGGGCTAGGGCGCCAATAATTAGTATGATTGCAGTTCCTATAACAACCCGAGGTCGTTTTAATCCCCAATGCAGTAACCGCGTATCTTTTTTCTTTAACCATTTTACCAGGGGGCTATCTTCTTCATCGTCAACGGCAACCGTAATTTCTTTTTTCTTTTTCCAGAAAGCAAGATTAATGTGTGCAAGGTGTTGCTTTTTGCCTAACAGATAACTGCATAGCGCCGGTGTTACGGTTAATGAAACCACTAAAGAAGCAAGGATAGAGGTAATATAGGCAATCCCCAAGGGAGCAAATATTCTCCCTTCTATTCCCTGTAAATAAAATAAAGGAATAAAAACCAGTACAACAATGATAGTTGCATAAACGATCGAGTTCCGTACCTCACTGCTGGCCTCATATATTACCTGCAGCAAAGGCCGGGGTGTTTCGCTTGCCCAGTTTTCTTTCATCCGCCTATATACATTTTCCACATCCACAATGGCATCATCCACTAACTCACCAATGGCAATGGCAAGGCCCCCCAGTGTAAGTGTGTTAATGGAAATGTCAAAAAATTTAAAAACAATGGCGCTGATGATAAGCGACAGGGGTATGGCAGTAAGCGTAATAATAGTGGTTCTGAAATTGAGTAAGAACAGGAAAAGGATGATAATGATCAGAATAAAACCATCCCGAAGTGCATCTTCTACATTATTGAGAGAACTCTCTATGAAACTCTTCTGTTGAAATACATCCATATTGATATGGATATCTTTTGGTAAGGATGATTGGATGTCTTCAATGGCAGTCAAAATAGCTTTAGTAAGCGGAATGGTGCTGGCGCCGGGCTGTTTTTCAATGCTCAATATTACGGCAGGCTTCCCGTTGAATGATCCATCACCCCTCTTAATGGGTCCGCCGAATTTTACTTCTGCTACCTGTTGTAAAGTAACCGGTGCGCCGTTGCGGTTGGTAACCACAGTACTTTTGAGATCTTCCAGGGTACTTGCACGGCCTATGTTCCGTATCAGTACTTCGGAGCCTTTGTTCTCAATAAAACCACCGGTAGTGTTCAGGTTGGTTAATTGCAGCGCATTATCAACCTCTGTAATGGACACATTTAATTGCCGCAACTTTTCAGAGGAAATCAATACCTGGTACTGTAATCTTTCGCCACCAATAGGAATTACCTGGCTCACCCCTTTTACACCCAGTAATCTTCTCCGGATGGTAAAATCTGCGAGGGTTCTCAAGTCAGCGGGTGAGGTGGTATCACTGGTTACGGCAATCATCATGATCTGCCCCATAATGGAACTGATGGGCCCCATTTGTGGCGTAATGCCGTTTGGTAATTGTACGCTCTGAATTTTTTCTGCTGTTAACTGCCGCGCCCGGTATACATCGGTATTCCAGTCAAACTCAACAAACACCATTCCCAAACCTGGTGAAGCAACGGAACGGACCACTTCCACACCGGGCGCTCCATTCAACTGCGTTTCTACCGGGAGGTTTACCTGTGTTTCAATTTCTTCGGGCGCCATGCCATTGGCTTCTAAGAATATGGTAACCCTTGGGCGGTTTAAATCAGGTAATACATCTACCGGAAGATTCACTAATGTAAAAACACCGTATACCATCAGTAACGCTGCCAATGAAACCGTGAGCAACCTGTTTTTCAGCGAAAAATATATCAGTTTGTTAAGCATACTAAATAGTTAAGATCATGTTACCGGAGAGTATCAATACAAATCAAGATTTGAAAAAAAACATAAGTTATAATTGTATTTCTTCGTGATTCTTAGTGACTTTGTGGTTCTATAGTTTGAACCACAAAGGCAGAAAGTCACAAAGTTTCACGAAGAAATCCGTGAGTTGATCGAAAAATAACACCAATTATCCAACCCTTGATTCACATGATCAATTCACTGTTACTGCAAATTCAATCCTTATCTTTTCCCAGGCTATGGCAATCAAACCCTTGCCGCCTTTTCCATCCTCGATAAAATATTGTAATCTTTCTACCTTTTTGGGGGCCATTTTGGGCCTTATTTTTATTCTTACGATATCTTCTTTCTGCTGATAATCATCCGTCAAATGCTGGTTCCAGTTTTTATTGATGATGATTGTCCACTCCTTTTTTCCTGGGATGGTAAAAAGGGCGTACTTGCCTTTTGGGATTACCGTGCCAGCCACTGTAAAGGCTTTGTCTGTTTCTATGGTTGTGGCAGTGTGTGCACCCGTTACCCACACTTCGTTATAGGGAACCAGGCCGCCCCAGATCGTCCTGCCCCTGACTCCGGGTGAATGATAATTAATGACAACCGAGGCACCTCCAATTTTGCCAATGGCAGCCGATTTTATACTTCGTTTGGAAGTATCACCTTTTGCATTTGGATTATAGCAGATTTCTTCGGTTTTCTTTTCCTGCTGTGCCTGTGCTATAGTTATAGTACTACCTATCAGCGCAGCAGTTAAAAATATTTTATGGAATTGCATACTGTTTTTTTAGGTGTTGTATAAAAAGTGTCATGTAAAAGAGTGCGATGAAATAAGCCATCGCACCCTTTCAATGCTACTATTAATGCCCTGCATGTTCATCTTTCTTCATATCACCGGCTTTTCCTTCTGCCACATTCATAACAAAATCTGTTGTATATACTTTTCCTTTGCTTTGAAACTGAATCCAGCCGCGGTATACGCCCGGTGTGTCAAATGTGGTATGTAAATCAAATTTGGCCCCTTCTACACTGGGGTGTACATGTAAATATTTCTTATCGGCAAGGCTAACCACTACCATGTGTGCCTTGGCGCCCAAATAATCTTCCAGGGTGTTTACATCCACTTCTTTTCCATTCTGCATCATTACACCGCCAATATGCATCGGTGTTTTGGTTAAAAATTTGCCGCCTTCGGGGGTAAGCTTTACAGAAAATCCATCCCCCGTATTGCCGGTTAATTTATCTGCCCCATAGGTTTTGGGAGCAGGGGCTGTTCCGTTTGCGGTTACATGTAATACATCAACTGTATGGTTTCCGCCGCTTGGTTTATAATCTGCAAACAGGAAGTATTTGCCTGCAGCAGGGAATTTTTCTGTTACTGCGTAAGAGCCATCCGCGGTAAACTCAGGATGTATATGATCAAACCAGCTTAAATCTTCATTCACTACAATGAGATGGATTTTTTTGGTATGTTCCACATCTAAGGCTACCTGCTCGGCAGGTTTATCTTTCAGTTTAGGTGTCATAGACAATACAACTGCCTGGTTGGGGTTAACACTGGCAGGATTGGT
>JBKJPR010000400.1:0-8113 GCA_046594275.1 Sediminibacterium sp. | reverse complement strand
GTTTCAGTAATAATCTGCGCGCGCGATGAGGCAGCCAACCTGGCAACTAATTTACCCGGTATTCTTGTGCAGGATTATAAGACTACGCATGAAGTAATACTGGTAAATGATAACTCTACTGATGAAGGCAAATACGTGATTGAAGAGTTTCAAAGATCTTTTAAGAACATCAACCATATCCAGCTTACGCAGGAAGCCAAAATGATCAGCGGTAAAAAATTCCCTTTATCCATGGGTATCAAAAGCGCTAAACATGAAATCGTCCTGTTAACAGATGCTGATTGTATTCCCGCCTCTGAATTCTGGATCCAGAAAATGCAGGATGCCTATGATGAGAACACAGAGATCGTATTAGGTTATGGAGCATACCATAAAAGGGCTGGGTTGCTTAATAAACTCATCCGCTATGAAACCTTTCATACAGCTATTCAATACCTTTCGTATGCCCTGGCCGGTAACCCCTATATGGGGGTGGGAAGGAACCTGAGTTATAAAAAGGAGGTCTTCCTGCGAAACAAAGGTTTTTCTTCCATTAACCAGATACCCAGCGGCGATGACGACCTGTTCATCAATCAGGTAGCCAATGCCCGCAATACAGCCATTGTGATTGACCCGCAAGCGCATATGCTCAGCGAACCTAAAAAAAACTGGGGCGACTGGATGACGCAGAAATACCGTCATTATACCACGAGCAAATATTATAAGGGCGCTCACAAGTTCCTGTTGGGCCTGTATTCACTCACCTTGTTTTTGGTGTACCCCTTACTGGCGGTATCGGTTCTATTCTTTAACTGGTGGATACCATTGGCCGTATTTGGTGTACGTCTATCGGTACAGGCCATTATCTTTTTCAAAAGCATGAAAAAACTGAATGAGGCCGATCTGTGGCCCTGGTTCCTGTTACTGGATATCTGGATGTTCTTTTATTATATTTTCACTATCCCTGCCATATGGAAAGCGCCCCGCAGAAACTGGAACTGATCCTGAAATATTTTTCTGATTTTTCTGAACAGCAGGTACAACAATTTGCTGCACTGGAGGAACTGTACAAAGACTGGAACGCGAAAATTAATGTGATCTCAAGGAAAGACATTGACAGTATTTATCTGCACCATGTACTGCATTCTTTAAGCATTGCGGCTATTGCCGATTTTCAGCCCGGTACACAGGTGATAGATATCGGTTGTGGTGGCGGCTTTCCCGGTGTGCCCCTTGCCATTTTTTTTCCAAAAGTGAAATTCCACCTGGTAGACAGTATTGCCAAGAAATTAAAAGTAGTGGACGCGGTTTGCGAGGGTACCCATATTACCAACATCACTACCCAGCATATCCGTGCCGAAGATATTAAAAACCGGAAATTCGATTACGCCATTTCAAGAGCAGTAGCCCCTTTGAAAGATCTCTGGAAATGGAGCGCACCGCTTTTAAAAAAGGATCATACCAAACCCTTACCCAACGGCCTGATCTGTTTAAAAGGTGGCGATCTGGCGCAAGAAATATTCGAAAGTGGCCTACGCCCAAAAATGATGCCGATTCATAAGATTTTCCCGGAAGAATATTTTGTGGAGAAGTATGTGATTCATGCGGCGAAGTAGTCTGAACCTGAATTTGGGGGGATTTATTGGATTAGAAGGATTTTAAAAAAAATAGAGGTTCCATCCGCGGATGGAACCTCTATTTTTTTTCTGTCGAATCCTTTACCCCCCACAAAATCAAGGTTCCCGCATTAGTCAGGAATTACTAATTTATTATTCACTCTGTTCACATCCGCCAATCGCTCGCTGGGATCGATCTCTATGGACCGAAGGTCCCTGATGTTCCGTGTTGTTTGAAAAGAATAGTCAGGATGTGTCCATTTCCATTCTGTGTGAATTGTTCTTGCAATATTATTCTCTGCGGGTTTTTCGCCATACATTAAATTCATCGGTATATAATGCATCTCCTGTGATCCATCTTTAAAAGTCAGCAACACATCTACCGGCATTGGCATTTTACCCAGGCGTTTCAACTTGATCTCAGCGCCATTTCCTTTTACATTGATATCATCGATGGCATAATCTATGGTTTTGGTGCCGTTGATCCAGTATTCTTTATACCAGTCCAGCTCCATATTACTCAGTTTCTCAGCCACCCTGACAAAATCATTTGGGTTCGGGTGTTTGAAACGCCATTGGTTATAATACGCCAGGAGTATCTTATCACGAATACTGTCGCTTACAATATATCCCAGTTGAGATATAAATACACCGCCTTTGCTATACGCCGCATTGCCATACGCATAATTGGTATTGTAATGATCTGCATGCGTACTGGCCGGTTCTTCCACGCCGCTTCTGGCCAAATTAAAATAGCCCTTGTAAGCGCTGCTATACCAGAAGGTTTTTGTGTCACGTAAGGTTGCCATCACCCGTGTACTGGAATAATCTGTAAAGCCTTCGTCCATCCAGGGATACAAAGACTCATTGGTACCCAGCATCATCTGGTACCAACTGTGCATCCATTCATGTATAGCGGTTCCCACACTGGCATTTTTTAACAGCGTGGCCATCGGGTATTCCATCCCTCCGTCTCCACCCTGTATAAAAGTGTAGGTCTTATAGGGATAGGCGCCGTATGTTTTAGCCATAATCGGATAGGCCAAAGCTGCTGTATCGGCCATCCGCTGCCATTTGTTCTCGACTGAGTCAACCGCTTTATATATTACCCTGATCAAGGGCCCGTCTTTCAGCGTCCTGGTGATCATTTTATAGGTTGGATCGGCGGCCCAAACAAAGTCATGCACATTATATGCCTGCCATTTCCAGGTAGCAACAGCAGCGGCTACCGGTTTTGGCTTTACCCCTGCTGCTTCATAACCAAAGCCAATATCATTGGCATTCATCAAGTCGCCACCGGCAGCAACCATGTAATTTTTATCAATGGTGATGTTTACATCATAGTCGCCCCATACGCCGTAAAATTCTCTTGCGATGTAGGGATTGGCATTCCATCCCTGGTAATCGTATTCAACCATTTTGGGATACCACTGGCTCATGCTGTAGCGGATACCTTCTTTATTATCACGCCCGCTTCTGCGGACCTGCAAAGGCACCTGCGCCTCAAAAGCAACATCCATTACTACTTTGGTTTTAGGAAATATGGGCTTAGTTAATATCACTTCCAGAATGGTCTCATGTTCTTTTAGTTTTTGTTCTACCCCATTCATTTTGATACTTTTCACCCGTTGATAGCCTATCTCATGGGGCAAGAGGTTACTGATACGCGCTTTTACACGTTGATCCCAATCAAGACCATCATTTTGATCTTTGGGTTCATTAATTCTTGTCCTACCCAACTCAAGGCTTCGAACATCCATACTGCTATTGGGCTGGAATGCATTCCAGTACAAATGAAAATATATTTTGGATAAAGTATCTGGGGAGTTATTAATGTATTCCAGTTTCTCTGTTCCTGTAAACCGGTTGGCAGCAACATCCATGGTAACATTAATATTGTATTTGATCCGCTGTTGCCAACGGTCGGGCTGCGCAGCTATTGTTGACAGGGAACAGATGACAACTGAAAGTGACAGGAATGGTAATCTCAGTAGCTTTTTTATCATGGCACGAATGGGCTTTTTAGAGTGGTAAATTTCCGGAAATTACTCATACGAAACTCATTTAAATGATCAATGGGCTTAAAAAGCCCATCACATTTTAAAAAACCTAATGCCGGCTATACACAGGGTATAACCGGCATTAGGTTTGGCAACAGCAACCCGTTACATCGTCAGCACCTCTTTCATTAACTGGCCTTTCATATCGAAATAAATATACCTACCCTTTTCTTCTCTGTTTCGTATCAGAATCCGGTATTGTTTTTCTTTATTTTTCTCCTGTATCTCGTTTACTTCATAAGCTTGCCAGGAGGCAAATTTGCTTTGGCTGAAGGCATTTTTCACATTGCTGCGCAGGTCGCCAAAACTGATTTTTTTTGTCTCATCGAGCCAATCTCCATTATTAGTAAACCGCACAGTGCATGGTTCACCGTTAGTAAAGAACCTGGCGGCATAGCCCTTGCCATCTGTTATCCAGGAAACATGGCCTGCCAGGGGGTATTTTATTTTAAAGGTGGTGGTAACCGAAGCGGGAATATTCTTAACCTGTGCATAACCAGCGCCGGTAAAGAGATAAAAACATACGAGGAACATCGCGGCAATCTTTTTCATACACACTTGTTTCTATAATAAAAACAAGTCTTATGCCAGCTATTCTGTGCCTGCAACTACGATCACTATCTCGCCCTTAACCGTTTTATTGGTGAAATGGTTACACACTTCCTGCAAGGTTCCCCTTTTATTTTCTTCGAAGAGTTTGGTCAGTTCCCTGCTAACACAGCATTGCCGTTCAGCACCGAACCAGGTGATGAATGATTCCAGCGTTTTTACCAGCCGCATTGGGCTCTCATAAAAGATCATCGTTCTTTCTTCGGTGGCCAGTTGCTTCAGCAGCGTCTGGCGCCCTTTCTTAAGCGGCAGGAAACCTTCGAACACAAACCGGTTGGCAGGTATGCCGCTGTTTACCAAGGCCGGAACAAATGCAGCAGCGCCCGGAAGGCATTCCACTTTTACTGCCTGCCTGATACATTCCCTCACGAGTAAAAAAGCAGGATCGGAAATACCAGGCGTACCTGCATCGGTAATTAATGCCATGGTCTTCCCCGCACGCAACTGATCAACAATATGCGATGCTATCTTATGTTCATTATGCTGGTGATAAGGAGAAAGGGGCTTTTGGATATGATAGTGCTTCAGCAGCTTTGAAGAGGTGCGGGTATCCTCGCAGAGGATCACATCCACCTGTTGCAACACTTCCAGCGCACGGAGCGTGATGTCTTTCAGGTTGCCGAGTGGGGTGGGAACGAGGTAAAGCAAGGGTGGAGTTTGGAGTTTGGGGTTTGGAGTTTGGGGTTTGGAGTTTGGACTTAATCCCAGACTCCTGACTCCACACTGTTATCAGTTGATCATTTCAATTTCGTAAAACTCCATCACCGGGTTTGCCAGGAGTTTTTTGCTGGCATCTTCGGCCAGTTGTTTGGCCTGTGCTTCGCTGTCAGCTTCTACCTGTAAAGTAATGTGTTTACCCACCCGTACATCTGATATGGCGGTTAGCCCCAGATTTTGTAAACCACCGAGTACCGCTTTTCCCTGCGGGTCGAGCAGGTCTTTTAACGGCATTACTTTTATCTGCACATTATAGGTCATGACTCTTTTTGTTTGATGGACAAAGATAGAATTACGTAAGCAATAAACGTGATGGGTACTGCCAGCCAGCCAAAACTTAATCCGCCGGCAAGTGCGATAAGCCCTAATATTAAAAACGGCATGCTTTTTTTTACGGTAAACTGCGTGAACTTTAGCGCCATCATGGGTAGCCGGGATACCATTAGATAACTTATTATCAGCACTGTTGCATACCAGAACAATGGATTAACGAACAGTTTGATAATCCATGTACTATTTGAATACCAGAATATCAGCGGGAAGGATGCGAATAACAGTCCTGCTGCGGGTATAGGCACACCTTTGAAACCATATCCCTGCTCAGGGTCAATATTAAATCTTGCCAGCCTGTATGCTCCTGCACAGGGAAGAATAAATGCCGGAAATAACCATGCAATATTAATATCCAGGGCATCTGCCTGCTGTGCATAGCTTAATCGCAAAAATTGGTAAACGATAAGCCCCGGGGCCACGCCAAAGCTTACTACATCAGCCAATGAATCCAGTTGTTTACCTAATTCGGAAGGCGCTTTTAATAACCTCGCTACAAATCCATCCAGGAAATCAATCCCTGCAGCCAGGGCGATAAAAAGGCTGGCCCAGACTATTTTTTCAGGAAGATTAATATATTGACTGCCAAAATCATTAACATCAGGAAGAAATCGCCCTACCTCGTCTACTTTATATACGGGTTCCAGTCCTGGCTGAGTAATCAGGATTATCGCAATGCAGCCAAAAAATAAATTCAGCAAGGTAAAAAGATTGGGGAGATGTTTCATAGTTCGCTATTTCAAGGTCTACATCCTTGGTAGTAAATAATTCATCATCAAGATACGTTTGAATTGACTTATATAAGCCGCAGATCCGCAGATTAGCGTTAATCTGCGAATCTGCGGCAATATTAATACGAACTGTACATTATTTTTTCATCAACCCTTCAATTTCTTCAACCGTTATCGGGATATTCTTCATCAAATCAATATTACCACTGCGTGTAATCCAGAAATTATTCTCAATGCGGATACCCATTTTCTCTTCTTCTATATAGATGCCGGGTTCAATGGTGAAAAGCATGCCGGCTTGTACAGGTTCTGTGCGGGTACCCAAGTCATGCACATCGAGCCCCAGGTGATGGGAAATGCCATGGTAGAGGTATTTCCGGTACGCGCGGTTCTCCTTGTCGTCATTCTTTATTTCCGATTTACGCAGCAAGCCTATTTTCAGAAATTGCTGGCTGGCTTCCTCTCCTACTTTGTCTGTATAATCAATGATAGAGATCCCGGGTTTCAGTATGCTTTTGGCATAATTATGTAAATACAGGCAGGCATTGTACACTGTTTTCTGGCGCCTGCTGAATTTTCCGTTTGCCGGAACAGTGCGGGTAAGATCGGCGCAATAACCACCATATTCAGCGCCAAAATCCATTAAGATCAATTCACCATCCTTACATGCTGCATTATTGGAAACATAATGGAGGGTTCGGGCATTATCGCCGCTGGCAATTATGCTTCCATACGCGGGGCCGGTGGAACGCTGGCTTAAAAAACTATGAAATATCTCCGCTTCAATCTCATACTCCTTCACACCCGGTTTGATAAACCGGAGTAAGCGCCGGAAAGTATGATCCGTAATATCAATCGCTTTTTGAACAACTTCTATCTCTTCTTTGGTCTTAATGGCGCGCAAACCCTTCATGATCTTTGCCGCACGTTGAAAAGAATGAAGGGGGTAGGCGGCTTTCATTTCATCCACAAAACGGTATTCTCTGCTGCGCACATGGGATGCTTTGCGGTCATTTTCATTTGTATCCAGGTACAGATGATCGGCGAGGTGTATCCATGCCTGGAGAGTTGCATCGATAGTATCCAGCCAGGCAATGGTGGCAATACCGGATATATCTGTAGCCTGTTTAGCGCGTAATCTTTTGCCATCCCATTTTTCTTTCAGTTCATTGGGCCGCACCAATACCAGTACTTCTCGGTATTTCGGATCAGGATTACCGGGGAACAGGATCAGCATCGAATCTTCCTGTTCAATACCACTGAGCCAGAACAGGTCGCTGTTCTGCTTGAAAGGATGAAGAGAATCCCCATTCCCCGGCCACTCATCATTACTAACAAACACAGCGATACTGTTGGGAAGCATTTCTTTTACAAACCGCTTCCGGTTATTGATAAAAATATCAGGATTTAATGGCAGATATTTCATAGCAGGGAATTGATAACCCGCAAGATAAAAATTAAGCGGCAGCTATGGGCAGAATTTTGGTCAATGACTCATAGCTGATAATCACTGTTAATCCAGGCTCATTGGCCAGTACTTTAGCCTTGGTTATCGGTGAAATCGTTAAAATTTTAAAAAAACAAGTCTTGATGTAACTTTATACGAATTCACTCGTATATTTACTACGAAATAATTCGTTTATACACCCTTTTTAATACTACTGCCATGAAAACAATGAACATCAAATGGATTGCCGGCGCGGGATTGCTACTTGCTGCTATTACCTTCACTGCCTGGAAACCGGGCATTTCTACGCAACCTGTAAAACCCTTTACAATAAGGCATGCGTATGATGAAGACACAACCCTGCCCCGGAAAAAAACCACCGGAAAAAATGAATACAGGATCGGCGATCTTGACCAGGCCATGAAAGATCTCGACAGGGCCATGGTGGATATGGATAAAAATCTGAAGATAGATTTCAGTAAAATGGATAAAGAAATGAAAATGGCCATGGAAGAGATCAAAAAGATCGACTTCAACCAAATAGCCCGCGAAGTAGAAGCTTCACTTAAGAAAGTGGATTGGGAAAAAACAAGGGTGGAAGTAGATCTTTTTGATCTCTTCCAT
>JBKJPR010000264.1:0-6265 GCA_046594275.1 Sediminibacterium sp. | reverse complement strand
ATACAACGGTACGGGTATGATTTTACCGGCTATGCAAAGGGATCATTGCTACGAAGAGTAAATCGTTTTGCAAAAGAGGTGGATTGTAATTCGGCGTATGATCTGAAATATACGTTGCTGAATAATGAGGCAGTATTCCAGCATTTTTTGCAGGAGGTAACGGTAAATGTTACCGAACTTTTCCGAGACCCGCAGTATTATAAAATATTGCGTGAAAAAGTTTTGCCCATACTTGCCTCCTATCCTATTATTAAGATTTGGCACGCCGGCTGTTCAACCGGTGAGGAAGTGTTTTCCATGTGTATACTGTTAGAAGAAGCCGGCTTACTGAAACGTACAAAGATTTATGCCACTGATATCAACCTGAACAATCTTGAAAAAGCAAGGAACGGCATACTCCCCTTGCGCAATATGCGGGAATATACCACCAATTACCAGCAGTCGGGGGGCAAGAGGGACTTTGCTGATTATTATACCGCCATGTATGACAATGCCATCATACATGAAGAATTGCGTTCGGCAGTTATCTTCTCACAACATAACCTGGTTTCAGACAATGTGTTTAACGAATTCCAGTTGATTACCTGCCGCAATGTAATGATCTATTTCAATAAGCAGTTGCAGGACCGAGTACTCCGCCTTTTTAATGACAGTTTATCACCGTTAGGTTTTCTCAGCCTTGGCTTAAAAGAATCCTTACATTTCAGTTCGGTTAAAGATTCCTTCAGTGCCATAGATGCCCAAACAAAAATTTTCCGCCGCAAAGATTAGGATACCATGAAAGAAAGCGCATTTGACATAATTGTTATCGGGGGATCGGCTGGCAGTATAGAGGTCATCATTTATTTATTGAAATCTTTACCCAAAAAATTTCAAACGCCTGTTATCCTTATTATTCACCGGATGAAAAATACCAGCAGTAGCCTTGATGACATGTTGTCGAAGGAAGCGGGTCTTAAAAATATTATTGAACCGGAAGATAAAGAGCCTATTAAGCGTGGACGGATTTACCTGGCACCACAAAATTATCATTTGCTGGTTGAGCAGGATCATTCATTCAGCCTTGATTATTCGGAACCCGTAAATTTCAGCAGGCCCTCAATAGACATGAGTTTTGAAAGTATCGCAGCTCTTTTTGGCCCAAAAACACTGGCCATATTACTTAGTGGTGCCAATAAGGATGGCGCCGCAGGGTTGAGCAAAGTGATAGAGAAAGGAGGGCTGGCAGTGGTTCAGTCCCCAGAATCGGCCCTTTACCCGGCCATGCCCAAAGCTGCGATTGATTTAAATAGTACGGTTCTTATACAAAATCCTGAACAAATCTTACATTGTATCTTAGATTATCCAAATAACCCATAAAGTTCAATGCATATTTCTCCCCCCAAACAGGAATTTGTCATACTACTTGTTGATGACAGACCTGAAAACATATTGTCACTGGAAGATATCCTGACTAAGGAGGGCAGGCGTTTCATCCAGGCCCACTCTGGTAATGAAGCCCTGAAACAAGTATTGAAGAATGAGGATATCGGGCTCATTATGCTCGATGTGCAGATGCCGGATATGGATGGTTTTGAAGTAGCGCATATTTTAAAGGCAAATTCCAAAACAACGGATATTGCCATCATATTTGTTACCGCCATAAGTACAGATGAACAGTATGTGCTGAAAGGTTTTGAAGAAGGCGCTGTGGATTACCTCCAGAAACCACTGGATGTAAATATCACCCGCGCAAAAGTAAATGTATTTGAGCGGCTTTATCTTGCACAGCATAGTCTGAGGCATAGCCTTTCTGAAGTGGAGCGGATCAATAAACAACTGGAACGTTTTGTTTTTATCGTATCACATGACCTTAAATCCCCGCTTGCTTCCATCAGCATGCTTGCAGACCTTCTACAGCTTGATGAAAGGGTAGCAGATGAATCTGAACTGAGTGAAAATGTGAAGATCATTGCCACAGCCGCCAACCGCTTATCGGATATGATTATCTCTATCCTGGAGTATTCCCGTACCAGCCATTCTCAGCAAACCGTGGAGGAAGTGAATACCAATCAATTGGTTTCCGAGATAGTTGAAGTATCATTCCTGCCTAAAAATTTTACCGTTACTATTCAACAGGATATGCCGGTTCTGTATACACGAAAAATAAAGCTGCAACAGGTATTGCAGAATCTCATTTCCAATGCCGTAAAATACAATGACAAAAAAGAGGCAGTCATTGAAATAGGTGTAGTTGATAAAGGTAACTGGTACGAGTTCTTCGTAAAAGATAATGGGCCGGGAATTTCAAAAAAAGATCATGCCCGCATTTTCAATGTATTTGAAACCACAGAAAATAAAACGCATAAAGACAGCAGTACAGGTGTGGGCCTGAACCTGTTGAAGGTTCTGGTTGAAGAACAGGGTGGCAAGATCTGGGTTGATTCTGCACCGGGAGAAGGCAGCACATTCTATTTTGAATGGGTCAAAAAAACGGGGGAGTTCCCACACTAATCTTCATATGCTTTACCCACGTTACATGAAAAAATTCCGGTAAGCCAGGACTTTTCCATATGCCTGCCTAATTCAGGTAAGCATTATTGTTGTTAATACATAAACCCGGGTGTTGTTGATTGAGATACATCTCTTTTACTATATTCAGTTTTTCCAGGCTCATGGGTGTGGTAACGGAAGCCAGAACAACCCCATATTTTTCCAGTCGTACCATATCCTCCGGGTCAACAGAGGAAGACACGACAGCTATCTTAACTCCGGGGAAAAGGTGCGCGTATTTTTTAGAGAATATGTCTAAAAAATCCCAGCCATTCATAATAGGCATATACATGTCCAGGAAAATAAATTCAGGCGCAGCATCAAAATGCGCTTTCCCCTGCGCTACCGCCTTTTCAAAATAATCCAATGCTAGCTGCCCGTTAACCGCCGTGAGCGTTTCATCAGCAAACCGCGCCTTATTGATCATCTTACAGACTATCAGCAAGGAGGTGTTGTCATCATTGACGACCAGTGTTTTCTTTATCATGGTTTTTAGTTTTGGTATGTTTATGTTTAGGAAGGATTACGCTGTATGCTATAGGCATAATTACCCGCCGACTTCAGATGCAACCGGACGGTATAATTACCTGCTTTTTTGATACGGATATTTTCAGCATTGTAATCCGGCACACCTGTTTCTTCCATTGGATTATGGCCCAAATTGATGTCATTGGTTTTATTGGCCCTGAACCTGAAATCACCTTTGGCCAGGTTGGATGTGATAGTCCAGGAGATGGTTTCTGAATTCTCTACCATAGTTATTTCTGAATTGGGATCTGCAGAAACTGCCGTGCCGGTTAATCCCCAATTATTGATCTTTGTACATGACCATGTATTATTTTCCATATTCACTTTCATGCGGTACACACCTGCCCCACCGGGAACAGAAAAAATAGTACCACCAAAACCGATTTTATTGGCACCGATATTCTGATAGATCACTTTAGTATCCCAGTTGGTGGCGCTTTTAATCATCAGGAACTGAGGATAAGGGTTTGTGAAATTAATATACCCTTCATATTCTCCTGCTTTCCCTGATGCTACGATTTTCGGGGCGCTTGACAGTGTCCAATTCTGGAAATTACCGGGAATGCGCATAATCCGCGAATCATCATACTCTATAAAAGGCTGGTAGGGTGTAACTTCTAAAGCCATTGCATCGGAATACACTGTTTCGTTAGTATTATTTCTTTCTGCCCGGATTCGCAGATCTACCATTGATGCTTTGCCTGTTCCTATGACCTTGCGTATCTTTTTGTTGAATTCCTTCACAGAAAGGCTAACGCTTATCCGGTCAGTTGAACCGAGTATTACAGGGTCTGCAAACTGGGTTCCCCTGGCAGCAGCTTCAATAGTATAGGTAATGGACGGGGCAGGATGATCAACGTTTATTTTCCATTCAAGTGTAAGCGCTTTATTATTTTCATTACCCTGCAAGAGAACCAGCTTTGAGGCAGATAATTGAAACCCGGAGAAATAAACCGGTGAAGAAGTATTACCAGATACAGGCTCAGCCATATCTTTCTTACAGGCAAAAAATAATAAGGAAGCCACACTTAACATGATTAATGTACGGCCTATGGGCAGGAAATTTTGTACGATGATTATCTTTTTCCGGCTGCACATAAAAATTAATTTTTAAGATTAATTATATTTTTACCCTTTCTTTAACATTACAAATAAACAAAGTACAGGCTCCCGAAAGAATAGCGGCAATTGTGAAAAATCAGTAGATAAGAGAAAGAAAAAAAGTAAAGGTTATTACAGGAAATCAATAACGGTATGGAGAGGAATAGGGTAACGGATAATTTCTTCGTTGTAGTAGAAAATCTATGGGTAGATAAGAAATGATCACAGGTTATGTGTGTGTGTAGAATTAATGCCTGGTGTTCCCAGACGTTCGTCATTTTAGGTAATGACGCCAAAAAATATTCTAATAGAAAAAATATTAACTCCCCCTTTATGGGGCCGGAGGGTACTCTTTTAAGCCAGACGTGGCTGTGGCAGTTGTATTTCAAAACTGGCCCCTTCTCCTGGTTTTGAATGAATTTGCATGTTTCCTTTCAGGCTCTCCACCAGGTGCTTTACCAACGCTAAGCCAAAGCCATACCCCGGTTCACCCCCGGTTCCCTGGGTAGAACTGGCTGAACCCCCTAAAATATCGCTGATGGACTTTTCATCCAGGCCAACGCCGGAATCTGTAACAGTAATGGTAAGGGTATTCTGCATTTTTCCAGTCAACAGTTCCAGGCCCACCCCGATCTTGCCATTTTCAGGGGTAAATTTCATGGCATTGGATATCAGGTTACCGGTGATCTGTAAGAGTTTGTTCCTGGGGAAAGGGACAACTTCTGACCCTGAATTAATATATACAGAAAAATCTATACGTTTATGAATAGCCTGGGGAGTATATAAACGTTCAAGTTTGTCTTTGAAGATTGTCAGGTTGAATACATTGTCGCGTGTTTCTCCCGTTTTGCCGTTGGATTTCTTTTCTGTGCTTAATATCTCATTGGCCAGTTCCAGCAGGGAGTTCCCGCTTTTCTGTATTAGATCGATAAATTCAAGTACCTCATCCATCTTATTACTGTCGCCCTGCTCACTGATGATTTGTGCAAGACCAATGATTCCACCCAAAGGTCCCCGGATATCATGCGCCACTTTTTTCTGCGCTTCTGTCGATTCCTTTACTTTATTCCTGAGGTTTTCGATCACTTTAATAGCCGTAAGGCGGTTAACGATCTCCTTGGCTATGATCTTTAATAATTCAACTTTTTCGGGTGTGATCTCCTTCCCTATCGTATCCATTACGCATAATGCACCCAGGTTATAGCCATCATTTGTTTGCAGGGGCACCCCAAAGTAATAACGGAGGTTGGGATAACCTGCTACATAGAACTTATCTTTGAAACGATCATCAGCCGAAAGATCCTGCACTTCAAATTTTTCTTCTTTGGCTACAATGGTATACTGACAAACTGAATCTTCCCTGGGCATCTGTTCAAGCGGCAGGCCATAATCGGATATAGACCACTGGGTAAATGAATCGATCAGGTTGATCAGCGATATCTCTGTACCTGCTACTTTTGCCGCTAACCTGGTCAGGTCGCCGAGGGCTTCCTTTCTGTCGGAGTAATCCAGATCAAACTCAGAGAGCTTGATAATTCTTTCCCATTCATTTTGGGGAACCGGTGGAGTATTATTCATTACTGCAAATATCTGTTTTTAAAAATTAAACCGGGTTTAAATAAGTTTATTGTCAATTGCATATTTGATGAGTTCCATATTATTATGAAAGCCCATCTTTTCAAAAACCCTTGCCCGGAAAGTGCTGATGGTATTGGTGCTTAAAATCAATTGTTTAGCGATATCAGAAATCGATTTTCCGGAAGCGAGTAATTTAAACACTTCAAATTCCCGGTCCGATAAGTTTTCAACAGTCTGTTTGTTTTGGCTATGCTCAAAAGCATCTGCCAATGCATCTGCCACTTCCGGGCTTAGGTATTTCCTGCCCGACAATACATGGTTCACTGCTTTAACCAGTTCTAGTGTGGCGGCTCCCTTGGTCAGGTAGCCTGATGCACCTGCCTTGATCGCCCTTACTGCGTATTGATCAGCAGCATGCATACTTAAGATAATGACGGGGGTACCCGGTGCATACTCTTTGATTTTTTTTATGGCATCGAGGCCCGAATCGCCCGGAGGCATGGAGATATCGCAGATAACTACATCC
>JBKJPR010000246.1:0-3445 GCA_046594275.1 Sediminibacterium sp. | reverse complement strand
CCATCCATTAAAGTAAGAATGTCTTCTTTTGGCGTTATGCTGTCATTGAACCAACCATTCTTACCGCTACCATAAAAAGTAGGGAAATTCAGTTGCTCTTCAGTAGCATCAAGGTTAAAGAATAATTCAAATACCGCATCGTGTACTTCATCGGGGCGGCAATTGGCTTTATCTACTTTATTGATAACAACAATAGGACGAAGGTGGAGTTGTAATGCTTTCTGCAAAACAAAACGGGTTTGCGGCATCGGGCCTTCAAAAGCATCCACCAGCAAAATAACCCCATCAGCCATCTTCAATACGCGCTCAACCTCACCGCCAAAATCGCTGTGGCCCGGGGTATCAATTACATTTATCTTAACGCCATTGTAGGTAACTGCTGCATTCTTGCTGAAAATGGTGATGCCTCTCTCTCTCTCAAGATCGTTACTATCCATGATCAAATCACCGGTTTCCTGGTTGTCCCTGAACACCTTGGTTGTTTGTAATATCCTGTCTACCAATGTTGTTTTGCCATGGTCTACGTGTGCAATAATGGCAATGTTTCTTATTTCCATGTAAAAATTTAAGGCTGCAAAGGTAAGGCATTACAACCGGAGGGCAAGGAAGAAGCGAAAACTTAACAAAAATGTTTTGTAATCGATTGATAATTAGCCAATTGATTTTATTTTTTAAGGATGCAGGTTTTATTTTAACCATTCATTTTATGCCCCTTAACACATACAAAAAAAGCCTTTCATTATTCATAACTAATTATCTTGGGACAATTCTTCTAAAAACCCATTCATGAGAAAAAATTTTATACTGCTTGCCAGTTCATTTGTAATGCTTCAACTTCAGGCGCAGCAAAAGGTGGATAAGAAAAAAGAAACGATGCCGCTGCCCGCTGTTTCTTCCTCTTCAACTATCGATTCAACTTTAAAAAGTCTGAAATGGCGAAACATCGGCCCTTTCCGGGGCGGTCGTTCGGTAACAGCTACCGGGGTGGTAAACGATCCGTTGGTTTATTATATGGGTACCACAGGCGGCGGGGTATGGAAAACATTTGATGCCGGAAATAACTGGCAAAATATTTCAGATGGTTTTTTTAAAACAGGATCCGTTGGAGCCATTGAGGTTAGCGAAAGTGACCCTAATGTAGTATTTGTTGGTATGGGAGAACATGCCTCACGGGGAGTAATGTCATCCTATGGGGATGGTGTTTATAAGTCAACTGATGCCGGAAAAACATGGAAAAAAACAGGATTGGATCAAACCAGGCAGATTGCCAACATTCGTATTCATCCGTCCAATCCTGATATTGTATATGTTGCGGCGCAAGGCGCCATTCATGGCGCATCGGAAGACCGTGGTATCTATAAATCAATAGATGGCGGCGCCAACTGGAAAAAAATTTTATACATTGATGACAACACAGGTTGTGCCGATCTCAGCATGGATATGGTTAACCCCCGCATTTTATATGCCGCCATGTGGGATCATCGTCGGCAGCCCTGGGAAATAAAAAGTGGTGGCAAAGGAAGCGGATTATATAAGTCGACAGATGCGGGTGAAACATGGATAAAAATTGAAAAGGGTTTGCCAAAAGAAAAAGGCAAAATGGCTATAGGTGTAAGCCGGTCGAATCCTGAGAAAGTGTATGCGCTTGTGGAAGGAGATACCGAAAAAGAAGCTGGTGGTTTATTTGTTAGCGGCGATGCCGGAAAATCATGGGACCGCATCAGCAAAGATCATAGACTGGTACAAAGAGCCTGGTATTATATTGAGTTATGTGTGGACCCGCTGAATGAAAATGTGGTTTCCGTATTTAATTCTCCTGGGCTTCGGTCTATCGATGGCGGTAAATCATGGACTAATATCAGGGGTACGCATGGCGATTATCACCAGCTCTGGATCAACCCCAAAAACAGTAACAATATGATTATTGCCAATGATGGGGGCGCCGCTATCAGTTTCAATGCAGGCAAATCCTGGTCATCACAAAACAACCAGCCTACTGCACAGTTTTACCGGGTAAATGCAGACAATCGTTTTCCTTATCATGTATATGGTGGGCAGCAGGATAATAGCTCTGTTATGATAGCCAGCCGAAGCCTAAGCGGTTATAGTATTGGTGAAAAAGACTGGTCTTCTTCTGCCGGAGGCGAAAGCGCTTTTATTGCATTTGATCCCAACAATCCCAGGTTTTTAATGGGTGGAAGTTACCAGGGAACTATTGAAGTATTTGACCAGGAAATCAGAGAGGGGAAACCCATTATGGTATCGCCGGTGCAATACCAAAGCCTTAAACCCAAGGATATGAAATACAGGTTTAACTGGAATGCGCCTATTGTAAATTCACCTAATGATCCTTCTTTATTTTATCACGCCGGCAATGTTTTATTCAGAACCGCTGATAAAGGCATTAACTGGGAAGTAATGTCTCCCGACCTCACCAGGCATGATACGGCAAAGATGGGACAGAGCGGAGTACCTTATACCAACGAAGGGGCGGGTGGAGAAAACTATGCCACCATTGCCTATATGGCAGAATCGCACACTGAAAAAGGAGTGATCTGGACCGGTAGTGATGATGGCCTTGTTTACCTTACCCGCGATAACGGAAAAACATGGAACAATATTACCCCCGCAGGCCTAAGTGAATGTTTGATTAATTGTATTGAATTGTCGCCCCACGATAAAGCAACAGCCTATATTGCAACTACCCGTTATAAATTTAATGATCTTGCTCCCGCCATTTTTAAAACCACCGACTATGGAAAAACATGGGCCAACATTAGTTCCGGTATTCCTTATGGCGCTTATACAAGATGCGTTCGTGAAGATGCTGTTCAAAAAAATCTGTTGTATGCAGGAACAGAAACGGGATTCTATGTTTCAACCAACGGCGGTATTCAGTGGAAACAGCAACAATTAAATTTGCCGGTAACGCCCATAACTGATCTTAAAATACACAAGGGTAACCTGCTGGCTTCCACCATGGGGCGTTCCTTCTGGATATTGGACGATCTGGCTGTTTTACGGCAATACAATAACATGGATACCGATTCAAAATTTTCTCTCTATTCAACCGCCAGTGCCTATCGTGTATCAGGGGGAAGTGAACTGGATGCAATGCAGAACGATGAGAACGAAGTCCCGGTCATCCGCAGAGAAGGAACCAATCCGCCCACGGGTGTTCCCATTTATTATTGGCTGCCTGCAGAATCTGATTCATTGAAACTCATATTGCAAATCCTGGATGAAAAGGGACAAATAGTTCGCAGTTATGCAACCAGTCCCGATACAAAATTTGTAAATTTTCCCGGAGGCCCTGAAGCCGATCCCTTATTAACTGCTAAAAAAGGACTTAACCGTTTTGTATGGGATATGCGATATGCAACCTTGCCGGGCGTACCCAATGTATTTATAGAAGGAAGTTACCAGGGCCGTAAAGTGGCACCGG
>JBKJPR010000069.1:0-8343 GCA_046594275.1 Sediminibacterium sp. | reverse complement strand
GTAAGGCAGGTAGCCATTGTAGATACAAAAGGCAATATTGCTACGCATACAGGTAAAAATTGTATACAGGTAGCCAAACATATAAAAGGCAAGCATTTCAGCGTCCAGAGTAATATGATGCTGGGCGACCAGGTTAATGAATACATGGCAAAAGCCTTTGAACAGAGTAGTAACAAACCTTTGGCTGAGCGGGTGTTACTGGCCCTCGAAGCCGCACAACAGGCAGGTGGCGATATACGCGGTATGCAGGCAGCGGCCCTCGTGGTGGTACCCGGCAAACCCACAGAAACCTGGAATAATAAATCAGTGGATCTGCGGGTAGATGATGCCGCCAAACCATTACAGGAACTGAGAAGATTATACAATGTACACCTTGCCTATGAACACATGAACCGTGGCGACCTTGCTGTAGAAAAGAACAATATGCCCCTGGCCATGGATGAATACAATGCTGCCATGAAACTCTTTCCCGCGAATCTGGAAATGCAATATTGGACCGCTATCACTTTAGCCAATAACAAACAGGTTGCAAAAGCTTTGCCCATGCTGAAAACCATATTTACCAGGGATAAAAACTGGAAAGAACTCACCCGACGCCTGCCACCGGTTGGCTTATTAACCGTAACACCCGCAGAACTCATAAAGATTCTTTCGCTCTGACCCTATCATCCGAAATCCCTGCAATCATATAAATCATCTCTGAAATCTGTGATCACTCTGTGATTAAGGCTATTTTTGCGCTAACATGGTACTGAGCGAAAAATACGAAGCCGTTATAGGCCTGGAAGTGCATGCGCAATTGTTAACAGACAGTAAATTATTCTGTGGCGACAGTACTGCTTTTGGCGCCGCGCCCAATACACATATCAGCCCCATCACCATGGGCCATCCGGGCACTTTGCCCAAGACCAATAAAAAAGCAGTTGAATACGCGATCAGGATAGGATTGGCCTGTAACTGCGAAATTGAGAAGGACAATTATTTTGCCCGCAAGAACTATTTCTATCCTGACCTTCCCAAAGGTTACCAGATATCGCAGCATACCACACCCATCTGTAAAGGCGGATATGTTACGATCAGGACAAATACAGGCGACCGGAATGTGCGGTTGAACCGGATCCATATGGAAGAAGATGCCGGCAAAAGCATTCATGACCTGGATGCGGATTTTACCTGTATTGACCTGAACCGTGCCGGCACCCCGTTGGTGGAGATCGTAACCGAACCTGATCTTTTTTCTGCCGAAGAAGCCTGGCAATATGTAACAGAAGTGCGCCGGTTAGTAAAATGGATAGGTATATGTGATGGCAATATGGAAGAAGGCAGTCTGCGTTGCGATGCCAATGTTTCTATCCGATTAAAAGGAGAAACTCAACTGGGCACCAAGGTAGAAGTAAAGAACCTGAACTCGATACGCAATGTAAAAAAAGCCATTGAGTATGAAATTGACAGGATGATACAACTGGTGGAAAGCGGTGGTAAAGTGCAACAGCAGACCCGTAGTTTCGACGCAGCCACAGATACCACGTTTGCCATACGCGATAAAGAGGAAGCCAATGATTACCGTTACTTTCCCGATCCCGACCTGGCGCCTTTTCATTTAACAGACAGTTTTATCAACCAGGTAAGAAAGGGACTGCCTGAGCTACCACAGGAATTAACACTGCAATTCCAAAAAAAATATGGTTTGAGTGAATATGATGCCCATCAATTATGTGATGAAAAAGCAACTGCGGACTATTTCGTATCAGTGCTTCAGTTTACCACGCAGTATAAGGCTGCGGCTAACTGGATACTTGGGCCCATCCGCAAATATGTAAATGAAACAGGTATTTCTTTTGATACCTTTCCACTCCAGCCCGCGGTATTAGCTGAATTGATAAAATTAGTGGAAGATGGTAAGGTTAGCTTCTCTGTTGCGTCTTCTAAAATATTACCGGCAGCTATGGCAGAGAACAGTTCACCGCTATTGATCGCAGAAACTATGAACTTGATACAGGTAAATGATGCAGGTGAACTGGAAACATGGATAGTTGGCGCGCTACAATCTATGCCTGATAAGGTAGCAGAATATAAAAAAGGTAAAAAAGGATTGATCGGCCTGTTTGTGGGCGAAGTGAAAAAAAGAAGCAAAGGCAAAGCTGACCCGAAAATAGTAACACAATTATTGGAAGAAAAATTAAATTCCTAAACAGAGATCTATCCCACTTGCAGGATCATCCCCCTCTTTGCGCAGCAGAGTGGGGTGACGAGCGAAGCGACGTCGGGGTGAGAAAACAAATCATCATGAAAAAAACAATTCTCATTTTATCAGCATGTATGGCGCTGCTTTCCTGCCGTGAAACAAAATCAGGCGCCTTCACAGTAAGCGGCAAGATTGAACATGCGCCTGCTCAAAAGATCTTTTTGCAGGAATTACCATTTGGCGGAGAACAACCCGTGATCCTCGACTCCGGAACACTTACACCCAATGGAATATTTGAATTGCATGCTATGGGAAAAGAAGAAGGCCTTTACCGTTTGGTGGTAGAAAATGGTCCGGATGTGTTATTAGTAAATGATACTAAGAATATCAAACTAAATATGGATGTCAGTAATTACAGGTCTTATAAAATTGACGGCTCACCGGCCAGTGAAAGTTTACACATACTGTTTGAAGATTACCGTAAAAAAGATTCAGTACTCTACGCTGTTTTTATGCAGATAGATACTTTACAAAAACAAAAAGCAACTGACAGCGTATTAACCATGGTTCGCCTGGCAAGAGATAACCAGATCAAACAGATGAACAAAATGGTTGCAGATTTTATTAAAGTATCGCCCAGTCCGGCGGCACGCTATTATGCATTAGGCATGGTGTCGAGAACCATGCCGCAGGAGGAAGTGTTTGTGTTAGCCAATGCTTCAGCCGATAAATTTAAGGAACATAGCGGGCTGGCTAAGATCAAAGCCTTGTTGGCGGTGCAAAAGCCAACGACTCCTGTAAACCCTTTACTTAATCAACCCGCTCCTGAAATAAATTTGCCTGATGTGAACGGTAAGAACTTCCTGTTAAGCAGTTTAAAAGGAAAGTATGTATTGGTTGATTTCTGGGCGAGCTGGTGCGGGCCTTGTAGAAAAGAAAATCCGAATGTGGTTGCGGCATACAACAAATTCAAAGACAAAAATTTTACTATTCTTGGCGTATCCCTTGATAAGGAAAAAGCTGATTGGGAACAGGCTATTAAAGATGATAAACTAACCTGGACACATGTAAGCGACCTGAAACAATGGGAAAGCAGCATGGTGCCCCTCTATAAATTTGATGGTATCCCGTTCAATGTATTGGTTGATCCGCAGGGGAAGATTATTGCTACGGACCTGAGAGGGGGAGCTTTAGAGAAAAAACTCACAGAGGTTTTGAAATAGTTTTCAATTAATTTTTTCTACCTCTTATTGGAATTGCTTTTATCTGGCTTTAGCAACTATTACTGCAAATAGACTTTGTTACCTAAACCATAATAATAAAGTGGCCGTATCAAAAGCAAATTAAGAGTCCGGGAATCGCTTAAATGATGACAAATATGTATCGGGTGCTTGAATAAAAAGAGGCTGTCCAAAAGTATGGGACAGCCTCTTTATTTAATTTGCTCGATTAACTATTTAGTGGGAACTATTTAATAGCCCGGATTTTGTTTGAATGCAGTATTGAAATTAACTTCCGCAGATGGATATGGTATCTGAAAACGAAAATCATTAACGGGTAATGAAGTAAATATATATTTAACGCCTGTGCCATCTGCTCTATCTCCTTTAGTAGCATCTCTTACAACAGGTTGATTTCTACGTTTCAGATCCCAAAAACGATCTCCTTCAAATGCTAATTCCAGCCTTCTTTCGGCTAAGATTTCTGTTAACAGCGGTCCACCGGTAAGCCCAACTATGTTCGTAAATCCGGTATACCTGTTTGCTTTGAGTAAGTTAAGATCTGCCAGCGCAAGACCGGCATTTCCTGAACGATGGTAAGCTTCAGCCCTGTTAAGCAAAACCTCCGCCGTTCTTAGCGTTTTTGCATCTACCACACCGGCAACACCAGGAACACCGCCACTTACCCTGCTTCTGTATTTAATAACATGATTCTGCAAAACACCATTGAAAGGACTGGTTTGAATATAGGTAGAGGTGCGCACATCATTCGCTAAAAACAATTGTCGCAAATTAAACTCAACCACATATTCTGATTTAATTAAGCCGCCTACTATCTGATAGTAATTAACACCCTGGGTATTACTATTATCAAGCGTTGTATTAAGTACTTTAAACAAAACGCCGTTATTTGTTTCATCTGTCCAAACCTTTGGAAAATCGGCAATGGAAGGCAATACCGGGCTTGATCCCAACGCTGCAGTAGACGCTGTAATGCAATTTGCAAAATCGCCGGTGTAAAGATATGCACGGGATAATAAACCTGAAATGGCTGTCTTATTTAATCTACCTACACCATTGCTTGCACTAATCAATGGCAAGGCTTGTGTTAAATCGGCTATTACTTTGGCATAAAACCCTTTAACTGTTTCTTTTGATGGTAATACTTTAGCATCAGTACTGACTATATAGGCTAAAGTAGAGTCGGTTGCGGAGGCATTCTCAAAGGTTTTGCTATACACCCTGACCATATCTAAATACACCATGGCTCTTATTCCCAGGGCTTCACCTTTTGCGTTGTCTTTGAAAGCACCTGCGGCAAAAGCATCGATATTTTCCAGAATGGCATTTGCACGCCTGTTGATTATATACCCGCTTTGGAAAAAGCCAAGCGTATTATCGCCATTATATCTCCAATCACTAAAAACGGTAAGTGATTGTCTTCCTAAACTACTTATAATAAGATTATCGGAAAGTACATCGGCAATGATATTCCAGGTGCCATTTACGTAATTATTTGTCCGTAAACCATTATACATACCATTTACAGCAAGTGTGATATCGGCCTGGGTGCCGAAAGCGCTGCTCGTTTCAATTTGGTTAAACGGTTTTAATTCCAATTCTGTCTTTTTGCAAGAAGCAAAACAGGTATATAGAACTATTAAGAAAAAAAACTTTTTCATATTTTAATGATTTAATTTTTAGAATCTGATATCTAATCCTACTGTTATCGCTTTAGATGATGGATAGCCATATACATTTTGTATACCTGGCTGAGCGTTACCACCTTGTCCTTCCCTATTTGTAAAACCAACTTCGGGGAGTCCGTGAAATTTCGTGTTTAACCACAAATTAGTTCCCTGTACATAAAAACGAACTCCATTCAGCTTGGCCTTCTTCGCGATTTCATAAGGCAGGTTGTAAGAGACAAGAACATCTCTAAGCGTGATATAGTCGCCTTTTTCTAAGTACTTATCAGTAGTTAAATTTTGTTTTTGTGAAGGATCTGTAAGACTTGGGAACCGGGCGATATCCCCTGCTTTGCGCCAATAGTCAGAAGCATCTGTGTATTGAGGCCGTAAGCCAACAGATGCGTTTCCACCGTCAGCAAGGTTATTCTGATACTGGGAATTATAAATATAATTACCACCTGTGTAATAAAACTGTAGGGATAAATCGAAGTTCCGGTATGAAAAATTGGAATTCACACTACCGAAATACTTAGCAAGAGGAGATTTGCCTTCCAGCAAAACAGCATCACTTGCTGAATAGGTTTCTGTAATACTACCATCCGTTTTATAAAATTGATTCTTACCATTTGCGGGATTAATACCGGCCCACCTTACTAAAAAATAAGTATTTAACGGCTCACCGATCTTTAACCTGGTAATTCCTGAAGGAACATTATCAGATACTAAATTAGTAACTCTATTGTTGTTGTTAGTATAATTTACCGAAACACTCCATTTAAAATCTTTCTTACGAATAACATCTCCGTTTAAGCTTACTTCATATCCTTTATTCGTTAAACTTCCAATGTTACTTAATACACTGGAAAACCCTGTGGCAAAACTTACAGGCTGTGGATACAATAAATCATTAGTAACCCTGTTATAGTAATCGAAAGTACCCGTAATCCTGTTATTTAAAAATCCGAAATCAAGTCCCAAATCCCAGTTTTTATTTTTTTCCCAGGTCAGGTCAGGATTCGCCAATTGTGCAGGAATCGCTGCAGGTAAATTATTGTATGCTGCGTTTAATGCATAGGTACCTAATGAACCATAGAACTGATTGGGTACATTACCGGCAGTACCGATAGATCCTCTTAATTTCAGGTCACTGATAAAGGAAATTTTAGAAATAAAATCTTCATTTTTTGCATTCCACCAGGCACTTGCGGCCCAGAAATTAGCAAACCGGTTATTAGCACCAAATCGAGATGACCCATCTCTTCTGCCACTCAGCTTAACGCCATATTTTTTCTCAAAATCATAGGCAACACTTCCAAAATAAGAAATAATGGACCATTGGCTCCTGCTAGATGTGGTAGTCTGGGCGGATGAAGCATTGTCGATCGTATTGACTGAAGCGGTAGGAAGCCCCCTACCTGCGAATGAGTAGGAATAAAAATTTCTTTTTGTAAACTCCTGCCCGGCAAGTATATTAATAGTGTGCTTGCTTTTAATAGTCTGATTCCATGAGGCTGTGTTTGTATACACTTGCTGAAAATCCTGGTTTCCACGATCTGATTTCTCATTATACCCTAAAATGGCAGCCAAATTGGAACCCGGTTGTAAATAACTTTCTGCTAATAGTGTATTATAGTTAAGCGCAACCAGGGATTTAATGGTAAGATTTTTTAAAAACTTACCTTCAAGAAACCCTGTGGCAAAGGTGGACAGGTTGTTATTGAAGAAGGTATTATTATCTTGCCCTTCTAATGGTGAAAAGCCCTGAAATGTAAGGTTATAAGCACCATTGGACAGATAAACCGGCTCATACGGATTAGTTAAAAAATATCCAGTCCATGGGGCCTGAGAGTTAAACAACTCTCTGGTTTGGTATTCTTTCGCATACGTTGTGGAGACATTGACGCCGGTTGTTAACCAGTCAAGTGCTTTGTACTCCATATTTAATCTGGCTCCTATCCTGTTCCGGAAGTTTCTATAAACAATACCATCTTCGTCAAATTGATTAACGGAAAAAAAGTATTTCATTTTATCCGAAGCACCACTGATTGATAATTCATGTGATTCAGTTTTGCCAGTTTGCAAATAAAAATTTCTCCAATCACCCGCCCCGCGAGTTATGGCTAAATCCCAAAGTGACTGACGCTGATCTCCTGATAAAGAGAAAAGTGTAGCGCTGCCCGGAAACTGACCAGATGTTTTTCTGTTGGCGATCATCGAATCAATAATTGGATTTGTGAGACCCGCCGCCAGTTCGTACTCAAGTTTTTCCTGGGAATTCATCAGACGTACATTGGGGAGTTCCTGTAACGAAACAAAACCCCTCTGATAAGAATAGCGAATTTGAGGCACACCCGCTTTACCGGATTTAGTGGTAACCACTATTACTCCATTTCCGGCACGGGACCCATATATAGCAGATGCGGAAGCATCTTTTAAGACTGTAACATTCTCAATATCGTTCGGGTTAATGAGTCCGAAAGCAGTAGAGGTTACCGCAATTCCATCAATTACAATTAAAGGTTCGGAAGAAGCATTGATAGAACCCGTACCACGAATACGCAGATACCCACTTTGACCTGGCTGACCACTTTGACCTACCACTTGCAAGCCGGAAGATTTACCCTGTAACAGTTGTGTAAAGTTACTGATTGGTTTTTGGGCCAATTCTTTACTTCCTACAACAGAAACAGCACCATTCAGGTCTTTTCTCTTAATTGACTGATATCCAACAACTACAACCTCATCCAGGCTTTTATCCCCGGCAGCAAGCTGTATATTCATACTTGATTGGCTGCCAATTCTAACTTCCTGCTCTAGAAAACCAATAGATGAAAACAAAAGATTTTTGGCTGATGCAGGTACAGAAATAGAAAATACACCATCTGCATTGGCAGCTACGCCCTGCTTAAGTCCTTTTACCTGAACGGAAGCACCAGCTACAGGTTTTCCATCGGCATCGGTAATTTTACCTGTAATTGTTCGATTCTGCGCCTGTAATTTTATTAGGAACAATACCAAACACAGGAATACTGTGACAAATTTTCTCATTTTTTAGTTTTTAATTGATTACGGGGGTGCAATTTAGTTTAAGAAAGCACAACACAACATCTATTGACATATTATTATTAAATAATGCTGCATTATTTAAATAAACTCAACACATACAAAAAATTATTTCTATGTATCTCATTATCAGCAATTTGTTTAAATTAATGTCAGAACGTTGAAAGTAATTTAAAAACAAATT
>JBKJPR010000447.1:0-3268 GCA_046594275.1 Sediminibacterium sp. | reverse complement strand
AGGCTATACGTTAACCTAAAAATCATCAACCATGAACAATTCAATTGTAACAACCTTACAAAAAGCGGGTAACAGGATCATGCTTTTCCTTTCCGTCTTGCTTGTATCTATTGCTGGGTTTGCCCAGGATACCAAGTCAGTAGACGTAAACATTAATGCCAAAAATGATGGGAACTTTTTCAGTAACCCTATTGTTTGGGTGGTAGGTGGTGCCGTATTTATCTTATTGCTGGTGGCTCTTATAAGAGGTAATAACAAGAGCGCTTAAAAAAATCGGTCACAAAAAATGAATAAGCCTGTAGACCTATTTTGATATTCTGATAACAAAATAGATTTACAGGCGTTTTTTTTGTAGGCTACAGATAACTTAACCACCAGTATGTATGCGTGGCTTTATATCTGCTATACCATTTGCAAAAAGGATACAGGCCGGCTACGATAGCTATCCAGATCAGATATACCACACCTAATGAAAATCCAAAATCATTGGGCCGGAAAAGCATCATGCCACTTGCTGCCTGCGCCATAGTATTCCCTGTGGCAAAAAATACGATCATACACAGAAAATGTATCACAAAGAAATGCAGCAGGTAATAGAACATGGGTACACGTCCATAAATTACCACAATATTTGTCCAACTGGCCCTTGCTTTTTCCAGCCAGGCGAGGAGGATCAGTCCCGGGCCAATCGTCATGCAGATATACAATAGCGATGGAGGATATTTAGTGACATTAAAAAAAGACATGATCGTAGCGGTGGTGTTTTTTTGAGGGGTCCATTTAAAAAGATCACCATATACATTTATCCAACGCAATAAAAAGAACACCAGTATGGCAGCGGCGCCTATCCCTATGAGCCTGCGGCGGCGCTTTGCAGCATCAAACCCATTTACGTACCACGAACCCAGGCAATACCCCAGGATCATGATACCGGGCCAGGGCAATAAAGGGTACAATACACCCAAGAAACGCCCGGGTGCATATTGTGTAAAATATTGCTGGTGCAGGAATGCCCACCACAAAGGGGTATCAGGCATTTTTGGGGAATTAAAATTATCGAGCAGGTTATGCCCGGCAACAATTACGATGCCGATAATAAATAATGCATTCAGCGGCAGGTAAATAAGCCCTGCCATTAATACCATGGAAACACCCGTTACCCAAATAACCTGTAAGGCTACAAAATGGAAACCGGGGTCAAAGCTGAACAGAAAATTAAAAATCACCAGTTCCAGTGCCATCAGCCAGAGGCCTCGCTTTAATAAAAAAAACGACAGCTCTTTTTTTGAACGCTTTTTTCCCGTCAGGAATATGGAAGTCCCTGCAAGAAAAACAAAAAGAGGTGCACAATAATGCGTGATCCACCTGGTGAAAAACAGAACGGGTGTTGTGGTCGCCGGATCAGTCGGGTCTGTGACCATCGCATTGACATGAAAGAAATCACGCACATGATCCAGGGCCATGATGATCATGATGATGCCCCGGAGAATATCAATGGAATCGATTCTTTTTTTTGAAAGGGAGATGGTTTGGTCCATACAGCTAGTTTGCAGTAAAATAGTCAATATTATTCTTTTACAACGGGTATTTTGGAAATGAAGCAGCGGCTATACTATACAAAAGGAAAATCTCAAAAACTGCATGCTGATCTCTGACAAAATCAGTCGTAATAAATATCGGCATTCTCCAATTCGGTTTCAATAAGAGAAGGACAGAAGAAAAAGAGGTTAAAGAGTCTCTTCGTTCTTCTTTTCTCGTGTACTTCGCTTATTAACGGGATCCCCGTTCAGATAATTCTGTCCGCAACTGTTCTTCAACCCTTAATTCGCATGAATACGCGACCGGAATGAACCACTCGTGCTATCAATCCACTACCTCATAAATAGTTACCGGATTCTGCTTATTTTTCAGGCTTACATCGCCAATCTTACGGCAGTTAAATGAATTTTTTACCTGTTCATAGGCCTGCTGCGATATTACGATCTGGCCGGCCTGAGCGATAGACTGAAGCCGGGCAGCGATATTTACCACATCTCCCACCACCGTATAATCTAAGCGGCGCAGGTTGACCGAACCAATATTACCGGATACCAGTTCTCCACAATTAATACCAATGGATAGTTTGGGCATAAATACAACATCCCCTCCTTCTTTAGGCAGGTCTTCTATCTGCGCTTTCAGGGAGAGGCAGGCATCAATGGCCCTGTCGAGGTGAAAGTTTCCACGAAAAACAGCCATGACAGCATCGCCAATAAATTTATCTACATGGCCATTCTGCGCAATGATCTCTTTAACCATTACATCAAAGTATTTATTAAGCATCCTTACAACCGTATCAGGGGGCGCTGTTTCAGTAATAGCCGTAAATCCACAGATATCTATGAATACCACAGTGGCATCTACAGTTTCATTTACCATGAGCGAATCTTCGAAAGCACGGCTTCCCATGAACTTTAATACATTTTCATCTACATACATGCGGAGAATGTTATTTTCCTTGATGGCCTGCAGGGTTTCTTTGATCTGTAACACATGCCGGAGTGTTTTCTCGATGGTTACCTCAAGGTCTTCAAAGTTCACAGGTTTACAAACAAAATCAAAAGCCCCCCGGTTCATAGCTATTCGGATGTTATCCATATCCCCGTATGCTGAAACCATTACAGTTTTAAGGATAGGGTTGGATTCATTCAAAACACCCAGAAGGGTAAGCCCATCCATTTCCGGCATATTTATATCACTCAATACAAGGGTTATATCCGGGTGTAACTTTAGTTTTTCGAGCGCATCATTTCCATTCATTGCAAAAACAAATTCATACTTCTCATCACGGATCTGTTTCCTGAATTTTTGCCTGATCAGCGTCTCCAGGTCCATTTCATCATCTGCCACCAGTATTTTAGCCATGATTGGGTATTTTTAATTTTTCTTTTAGCAAAGTAAAATCCACGGGCTTGGTTAGAAAATCATCGGCGCCCAGTTTCATGGCCTGGCTGTAATTTTCGGGATCACCATACGCGGTGATCATCATCACAATAGGGGGTGGCGCATGGAACTTTTCCTTGATATACTGCAACAGTTGCAACCCGCTCATGCCCGGCATGTTGATATCCGACAGAATCAACACCGCTTCATGGTCGTTTTGGTTTAAATACTTCAACGCTTCTTCGCCTGAAATGGCAAACACAAATTCTACCAGCCCTTCACGGATCTCTTTCCGAAAACGCTGCTGAAATAAGGTTTGCATGTCTTGCTCGTCATCTACTACCAG
>JBKJPR010000410.1:0-11574 GCA_046594275.1 Sediminibacterium sp. | reverse complement strand
AAATATACTCATCATCTGCGGGCATTACAAAGGCATTGACGACCGTATCCGTCAGAAGTATGTTACAAGCGAAATATCTATTGGTGATTATGTATTAAGTGGCGGCGAACTTGCTGCTGCAGTGGTAGTGGATGCAATCGGGCGTTTGATACCCGGCGTATTGAATGATGAGACTTCTGCCTTGTTCGATTCTTTCCAGGATAATTTACTGGCTCCACCCGTGTATACAAGGCCCGCTGATTTCCGCGGAGATAAAGTTCCTGATATTTTATTACAGGGCGATCCTAAAAAAGTAGAGGACTGGCGGCATGAACAGTCGTTACTAAGAACAAAGCAAAGGAGGCCGGACATGTTAGAGGAGGAATAATAATGGCTCGATTGTTTTACTGTTGCATTGCCGTATCAAAAACAATGTAACCATTAAACAATTGAGCCATTATGCATTCTCCATTAATCTCTAACCCCTATCACCGGCAACTGCCTGTCATTGATCATCTTATTAAATGCCTTTAAATCAGTATTCATAATGGCTTTTAATTTCGCCAATTGAACATCTGCCTGTCCGGCCAGTTCTGCAAAAGCATCGCGCGACTGTTTACTGGGTGCGTTCTGGCCACTGGCTGCTACGCCATATAAACCGGCGATTTTATCATTCAGGCGAATAGGAAAGTTCAAAACATCCTGCCCGCTTTTTGATTTGGTCTGGTAGAGTGCCTCTTCTACAGCCGTCATCTGCTTGTTGATACTGTCGGCCATCTTCTTAATGTCTTTTGTACCAACCGAATCGATTTTACCTGTAAAATCGTTGAGCTGCGTTCTGATGGCACGGATATCTTTAATGGCTTTCTGAACTTCACTGAATTTATCCCTTACCTGCAGCAGGAACCCAACCTGCGCATCATAATCAGCTTCGGTCATTTTGTAATTGGGATTGGCATTAATAACAAAAGGAACATCAACAGAATCTTTTTCATAACGGAAACGCGCTTTGTATTTACCAGGGGCTGCTTTGGTTGAAGCGATACCACCGTTCCAAAGGATCAGGCCTTCCACTTTTTCAGCAGGCAGGTAGTTCATGTCCCACACAAACTGGTTCATCCCTGCATTAAAATCAATTTTATCGGTTGGCTCTTTTGCGTCCCTGCTGAAAGTTTTGACCGGCTTATTTTGTTTGTCAAAAACAGTTATAAAGACCTTAGAGGAATCGGTTGCATCTTTTAAGAAATAATTGAACACAACTCCATTCGCAGGGTTCTCACCTATATTCGGTTGTGTGCCAACCTGCCCACGCGGTCCACGCCTCCCACCACCTTCTGTACGGTCGGCATCGTTCACCGCAAATACATGGAGGTTCTTACTGGTAACAGAACCATCTTTTTGTTGTAAGGGACCCAGGTCATCAATCACCCAAAAAGCACGCCCCTGCGTGGCTATCACCAGGTCATTATCTTTAATAGTCATATCCGTAATAGGCACAACCGGAAGATTTAACTGGAACTTTTTCCAGTTAGCGCCATCATCATAACTGATGTACATACCATATTCGGTTCCGGCATATAACAGGCCGGAACGTTTTTTATCAGCACGCATGGCCCGTGTGAAATGCATATTATCGATACCATTGGTAATCCGCTTCCATGTTTTACCGTAATCTTCGGTTTTAAAAATATACGGAGCGAAGTCATCCAGTTTATATTTTGTTCCCACAAAATAAGCGGTACCTGTTTTGAAGGGATCTGTTTCAATACAGTTCCACATCATCCATTTACCTGCTTCGGGAGGCGTTACGTTTTCCCAGTTCTTGCCGCCGTTTTTACTCACATGCACAAGGCCGTCGTCACTACCTGTCCATAACAGGTCCTTTTCCAGTGGCGATTCTGTTGCGGTAAAAATGGTGCAATAATATTCTACCGATGTATTGTCTTTGGTAATAGGACCGCCGCTGGATGCCTGCCTCAACTTATCATTAGTGGTCAGATCAGGACTAATCGTTTCCCAGCTCTGCCCTTCATTCTCTGTAACAAATAAATGATTACCGCCGGCATATAAGCGTTTGGGATTATGAGGAGAAAAGAAGAAAGGAAAATTCCACTGGAAACGGTATTTCTGTACATCGGCGCCTGCCCCCATCGGGTTATCTGGCCATACATTGATGGCCCTGTTCTCGCCTGTCTTATGATCCAGCCTTGACAAAAAACCGCCATAATTACCACCATATACAATATCAGGATTTAAGGGGTCGGCCTGCACATAACCGCTTTCAGCGCCTGCTGTCTGCTCCCAGTCCTTTTCTGTAATGCCGGCACCGGAAGTACGGCTCTTGATACGTACTGTTGAGTTATCCTGCTGCGCCCCCAGTATCCGGTAAGGAAAAGAATTGTCTGTTGATACCCGATAAAATTGAGCGGTAGGCTGGTTATTTAAAGTACTCCAGTTATTGGCGCCGTCAAAACTTACCTGTGCGCCGCCATCATCTGCAACAATCATCCGGTTGCCATCTTCGGGATCGATCCAGAGGTCGTGGTGATCGCCATGAGGTGTATTCACGCTCTGGAAAGTTTTGCCACCATCCCGGCTGCGCATGAATTCCACGTTCGGGCAATACACCAGGTTCTCATTCTTCGGATCCACGAATACCTTGCTGTAATACCATGCCCGCTGGCGGATATTGTTATCATTGCTGGCCAAGGTCCAGCTATCACCGCCATCTGTACTGGCAAATAAACCACCGGCTGCATTTTCAATGATGGCATATACTTTATCGGTATTGGATGGCGCTACTGCTACACCCACAATACCCCACACGCCTTTGGGTAATCCTTTTTTGCCGGAGAGGCTTGTCCATGTTTCTCCGCCATCTACACTCTTGTATAACCCGCTCCCTTCGCCGCCACTTTCCATGCTGTGCGGTGTACGTATCACGCGCCACATGCCCGCATACATCACGGAAGGATTGCCGGGTTCCATCACCAGGTCAGAACAACCGGTTTGATTATTTATGTATAAAGTTTTTTTCCAGGTTTTACCGCCATCCGTTGTTTTGTATACACCACGCTCTTCATTCGGGCCGAATAAATGACCCATCACTGCCGCCCATACCGTATTCGGATCTTTGGGATGAATGATGATGCGGATGATATGACGTCCGTCTTTCAGACCCAGGTTGCGCCAGCTCCTGCCCGCATCATCACTGCGCCAGATGCCGCCAAGCCCTTCTGCTACGTTACCGCGCATACTGTTCTCTCCTTCGCCAACATACAGGATGGTTTCATCACTGGGCGCTACCGCCACAGCGCCGATCGTTCCACCAAAATATTTATCGGAAATGTTTTTCCAGTTGCTGCCACCATCATTGGTTTTCCAGACACCGCCGCCGGTAGCGCCAAAATAAAACGTAGTCTTGCTTTTATAGGCTCCTGTAACCGCCGCACTCCTGCCCCCGCGAAAAGGACCCACCAAACGGTACTTTACTTTTGAATACATAACAGAATCACTGTTATTTTCTTTTACTGCAACAACAGAAGTCGTTTTTGTTTTGTCTTTTTTCTGGGCAAAAAGCGGTGCTGTCAGCAATATGACTGCATACAGCCCGAAGAAAATTTTTCTCATAATATAGGTGAATTGGGGAAGTAATATACTCCTCAATTCACTTAGAAAAAAATCAGATTGACAGATGCTGAGCAATCATCCGTTACGCTTTACCTACTTTATACCATTTTTCATCAATGGCTTCATTAATCTTTATAGATGTATTCTCCACCTCTGATTCAACCGCACCCAAACCCAAACTGAGTTTGAACGGGTATTTGATGCCATTCACTTCCTGGTATTCTTTAATATTCATGGTGGCTTTATCTTTACGGGTATCCCTTCCAAATGCTTTCATCATACCGCCAAAGCCGGTAAGATTAGCGGCCATTTCACCAAGAGCCTCTACCTGCTTTACCAGAAAAGTCTGGCCGTCAATAAAATAGGTTATGGATTGGCCGGTTTTCAGTTTCATCCTGATCTTATGACAAACCACTTTATTTACTTTTTCTGTGCCGAGTAATTCAGCCGTATGGCCTTTTGCAGCATAATTTACCAGTTCGCCGAATGCACCTGCACAATCCAGTTCATATTGTTGTGATGCAAGCTCCTCTGTTTTAATTTTACTCACGGAGGCAGGCGTGCCAGGCTGGTCGCGAAAACCGGGGATTGCAGGGATAAAAAAATAACCGGCCGTATCAGTTATCACAGTGTAGCTTTCTCCCATACCCATGATACCCCCGATCTGGCGCCGGAATAATTTTCCTTTTTCTCTTACTAATGTGAGTGGCAGATCAATGGCCTGGCCCATTACGCTCATTTTTAGCGTGCTCTCTACTTCCAGGGACCTAACCGCTTCAAGCTTTTCCCTTCCACCTGCTGCTGCTTCGTATTTGGCGAGGATCTCATCGGCAGTCTGCGATTGGGCGCTGATAACCGTTACCAGTAAAAACAAACAGGCTGTTATTTTTTTCATATACTTACTTTCGTTGTTGAATTATAAGGTCAAATGTAACTGCTTAGTGATAAGCAGGAACGGCCAGGCCGGATTTTATACATCATTTAAGATATTCAAATGCATTCCCGTTCTTTTACCATTACCGGCAACCTGGCAGATGTCTGGAAAAAAGCCATTTACCCAGCAAAAATCGTTATCGAAAACGGTATAATCAGCTCTATTACAGAAATCAAAAATACCTCCAATGGCGGAACAGAATTCAGCAATTTCATCCTCCCGGGTTTTGTAGACAGCCATGTACATATTGAGAGCAGTATGCTGATCCCCAGCGAATTTGCGAGATTGGCGGTTGTGCATGGTACGGTTGGAACGGTAAGTGATCCGCATGAAATTGCGAATGTATGCGGGATGGAAGGTGTGGAATTTATGATAGAAAACGGCCGCAGGGTTCCTTTCAAATTCAATTTCGGCGCACCCAGTTGCGTGCCGGCCACTATTTTTGAAACAGCAGGCGCTGCATTGAACAGTGATGACGTAAAAAAACTATTGGAGAAAGAGGAGATCAAATACCTGAGTGAAATGATGAATTTCCCGGGCGTATTGTGTAAAGATGCAGAAGTAATGAAGAAAATAGCTGCTGCACATGCATTAGGGAAGCCCGTGGACGGACATGCGCCAGGACTAAGAGGAAAACAGGCAAAAGAATATATTGAAGCCGGCATTTCAACCGACCACGAATGCTTTACGGCAGAGGAAGCAGTGGATAAATTACAACACGGGATGAAGATCCTGATCCGTGAAGGTAGTGCGGCTAAAAATTTTGAAGCGCTGATTGAACTACTGGAAGATCACCCCAAAATGATCATGTTCTGCAGCGATGATAAACACCCGGACAGCCTGGTTGCAGGGCATATCAACCAGCTTTGTGCCAGAGCAGTTGCCAAAGGCATTGATGTCTTTAATGTGCTGTATGCTGCCTGTATAAACCCTGTATTGCATTATAATCTCGATATAGGCCTTTTGCGCGAAGGAGATCCTGCGGATTTTATTATTGCGCAGGATCTCAGGGATTTTCATATTCTTCAAACCTATATAAATGGCGATCTCGTTGCGGAGAATGGAACATCTTTTATTCAATCGGTAAATACTCCACCGATCAATCAATTTAATTGTGAAGAGATAAGTATCAATGACCTGAAAATAAAAGTGGAAGATTACCCTTCAGCAAACGGGAAGATACCGGTGATTGAAGCATTGGATGGCCAACTCATCACCCACCGGCTTGAACTGGAGGGCAAGGAAGAAAATGGCGAATGGGTAAGTGATACAGAACAAGATATCTTGAAAATGGTTGTCGTAAACCGATACCATGCCGCGACTGTAGCAAAATGCTTCATCAAAAATTTCGGTTTCCGGGAAGGAGCTATTGCTTCTTCAGTGGCGCATGACAGTCATAATATTATTGCCGTGGGTGTTGATGATGAGAGCCTCATGAAAGCCATCAACCTCGTCATCAGCGAAAAAGGTGGTATAAGCTGTTGTGCTAAAAACCAGGCTGTTACAAAAATGGGGTTAGGCTTGCCTGTTGCCGGATTAATGAGCGCTGAGGACGGGTATAAAGTAGCTGAAGTGTATACTGCCATAGATTCCATGGCTAAATCTTTGGGTTCTCAACTGGCTGCCCCTTTTATGACATTGAGCTTTATGGCGTTGTTGGTGATACCGCATTTGAAACTGAGTGATAAAGGACTGTTTGATGGGGATACTTTTAAGTTTGCAGTATAATAAATTAAAACATTTTAATTTGCACTAATACTGTTGATTGTGTACAATTTAAATGGCAATAGCAATTAAAAGAATAAGCCAAACTTCTTTTTGACTGTTACGCTAATAAGGCGTGTGGCTTTTATGTGTAATCTAACCTGCTGATGATCTATTTCGGTTAAACTGCCAACATGCGCTGCTGGTGTTCTTTGCAACAATGCTATCAAATCCGAATAAGTCTTTTCGTGTATTTGTGTACAGTCAGCAAAAGAATCATACTGAAGAAAGTTATAATCGGAGGCCTTCAGTTGCAAATGAAACTTTTTTAGTTCTTCTGTTTTAAAAATAACTGGATTAATTTCTGAGTTAATATAGATGGTTGCTACTGCAATTTTATCTGCTGAAAACCCGATAAAAATAAAATATTTTTCTTTAGGTGGATGTGTATCTTTTACAAAAGTTTTTAATACCGCACCTTTTACTAAATTATTTTTAGCCAATTCATCTTTAAGATGTTGGGGTAAAAAGTCACCAATGCCAGGCATTATTTATACAAGTTGTATTTGCTGATTTTCCATATTCAGCTTAATGTATTCGAGCAGTTCAGGAGTAGCACCCGCATCATTGGCAATAGCCAGAAAGTCCATTTCATTATCTATCCCTGCACTTTTCCAGGCTGTAGCATGCGATTTTTCAGAGAGATAAGAAAAATTCAAAAACCTGTGTTCAGAAATAGATTCGTCTAATTCTTCAATTTCAGTTTCTGATAGCAATTCCATGTCAGGCTCTACTACAGGCTTGACATAAAAATTATTTGTTACCTCAAAATAATTGGTAGTTATGACAGACCTTACCAATGAATCAGGGCGTAACGCTTTTAAGAGATCGTATAAATTACTGGGAACAGGGCCGTTTTTCATAGCAATATAACAATCCCCGGATATTGGTCTGCCGTATTTAGCCAAATGTGACTGATCGGCAAAATATAATATTTTGAAAAGCTTATGAAAATCTGTTGTGCCTAATTTTTTTAGGATATATAAACAGGCATTGGAAGCCTTATCTATATCAAACCTGAATTTAACTGTTAATGGCATGATGAGGCAAAGGTAAGAATTATCTCAAGGAATACAAGAGTATTACCCGCATTACCAAACTCAAAATCACCTTTTCTGTAATGCGTAACAAACAAATACAAATTATTTATTATTTATACCCCCATCGCTTTGTTAACCGAAATAGCCACACTATCTCTTCCCTTGGGAGCAAAATACCTTGTTTTGAATTTTATATTCTGACCAGGGCCGATATTATCATAAAAGGTTCCCATACTAAAAGGACGGGAGAAAAAGAGTTTAAAGAAGTGTTTCTCTTTTTCTCCTTCTCTCTTGTCCTTCTTTTATTGAACCCTTTGTGATGTCAAATTATTTCGAATGCGAAATATCACCAACCGCTTTGTTAACCGAAACAGCCACACTATCTGTTCCCTTAGGAGCAAAATACCTTGTTTTGAATTTTATATTCTGACCAGGGCCGATGTTTTCATAAACGGTTTCAAGCCCTTCATCCAGTTTCACACCAGTCTTACTGAAAAAAGATAACCGCAACTCTACATCTTTATACCAACAAACAGTGGCCTTGTTGCTGATTGTTCCGATTACCACTGTCTGACCGATCAGGTTCTTACGGTCATGGTTGCTCACGAACAGGAATTTAGTTGGGTTATTTTTTTCTTTATCAGCCAGGGTTTCTTTTACTTTTTCATAGGTTTCCGTATCAAATGTTTTCTCTTTCTTATCATTCTTACAGGCAAAATATGTGGTAAGTGAAAGCAGGGCTATGGCAATTTTCTTCATAATGCGGGGTTTCGTATATTAAAGAAAAGGAATATCCGGCAATGAAATCGTTAAAAGAGCCGGTAAGCTGCCCTTCCCCCCCACGAAAGCAGTCTTTTGCCCGGTACATGTAAAGCATGCCAACACCCCGGATAGCCTGTAAAACATAAATTTTCAATTACAGTTGATAGAATTTAGTTTTGAGGCATTATAACCATCCCCCCAACTACCTGATCCCATGATAGTTAACTTAAGCGAAAAACACAGCCTGGTAAGTAACTGGGTATCCGAACTGAGGAATATCAATATGCAGGGTGACCGGTTACGTTTCCGCCGTAACCTGGAGCGAATCGGAGAGATCGCTGCATACGAAATAAGCAAAGAATTACCATGGGAAACTGTTGAGGTACCCACCTCCCTGGGAATACATGAAAGCAAGGTATTATTGTCCCAACCCGTATTGGCCACTATTTTACGGGCCGGCCTGCCTTTGCACAATGGCATGCTGAATTATTTTGACAAAGCCGATAATGCTTTCATTTCTGCTTACCGCAAACACCATCGTGATGGTAGCTTCGAGATCAATCTGGAATATATGAGTTCTCCCGTGTTGGATGACCGTACCATTATTATCAGCGACCCTATGCTGGCAACAGGCGCTTCTATTGTTAAGACCATCCAATACATGAAAAGCGAAGGGAACCCAAAAGATATTCATGTGGTGGTGGCCATCGCCTGTACCATCGGTATCGAGTTTATTCACAGGGAATGTGGCGAAAAAATTAAAATATGGTGTGGTGATATTGACGATGAACTCACAGCCAAGGGGTATATTGTTCCCGGTTTGGGCGATGCCGGCGACCTCGCTTTTGGTACAAAAATGCAGTCATAACAGCGATGTTTGATTTTTATACGGCCCTTTCTGTACATATTTAGTTAAGACAGCCCTAATATTTAATGCTGTTATTTAACAACTTCCGCAGATATACTTACATTCGGTGTCTGTGATGTGTATGAGAAAACTACTCCTTTTTTGCTGTTTCTGTCTGCTGCTGGGTACCGCCCCGGCACAGGATCCGCATTTTTCACAGTTCTTCTCCTCTCCACTTACTTTGAATCCTGCTTTAACGGGTAAGTTTACGGGTACTTACCGTATAGCCGGCAATTACCGTAACCAATGGCCCTCCATCAATAATGCTTTCAGCACCGCCACCGCATCTGCAGATTTTCATATCATGCAGAATAAAATTGCCAGCAATGATACCTGGGGTGTAGGTTTTGTCGGGTACAATGATAACAGTTCGAATGGCGCTGTGAAATTTAACTATGCTGCTTTATCAACTGCATATCACAAAGGATTGGATGAAGATGGGTTTCATCAGTTAGGAGTTGGTTTCCAGGTCACCTATGCCAATATGCTCATCAATACTGCGAACCTGACATTCGAGGACCAGTTAACCAGTTCCGGTTTTACCGGTGTTACTTCCGAGGTTTTTAATTCCGCAACACTGACATCGAAATACGTTGATGTAAATGCGGGAATCCTGTATAATGGCAGCAGCAATGAGCGCAACAATTTTTATTTTGGAATAAGCATGTATCATATTAACCGGCCGCAACAACAGTTTACCGGCGCTCAATATGTGCTTAACCCGCGAACTACGTTTCATGCCGGTGGCTATTTTCCGATAGGACCCAACAGCACACTGCATCTCAGCGCACTACAAATGATACAGGGAGGGGCTTCTGAAACAATGGCCGGTGGAGCGATACAATTAATAGCGAATCCCGATGCCGAAAAACCAGCCAGTTTGTATTTCGGCAGCTGGGTCCGTTTTAAGGATGCCATTATTCCTTACCTGGGATTGGAATTTGGCGATTTTCGTTTTGGAGCCACTTATGATTATAATTCTTCTTCCCTCAAAACCGCCTCTCAAAACAGGGGAGGGATTGAAGTGTCATTGATCTATATACGAAGGCCATCTACTGAAAGGCCGGTTAATTGTCCTAAATTCTGAACCGCGTTTTATAGGAAATTCATTTTTGCTTTTATACTTAGATGGTATCACAAAATGTGATACCATGTTTTATAACATATCCTTTTTGAATCCAATCCGTTCGCGGGGTTGTTGTTTTTGTTGGATCAGCGTTTTAATGGCTTCAAATACTAATTCGAAATTGCTGTCATATTTTTTCTCCAGTTGCTGTATCTTTTTTGCAAGTTCTTTATTGTCTGTCAAAAACTGCCGCATTTTTACAAATGCCCGCATAATAGATATATTAACTTTCACTGCAGGCCTGCTTTTTATTACACTTGAAAGCATAGACACTCCCTGTTCTGTAAATGCCATTGGCCTGGCACCTCCTAACGTTTTTTTTGATGGTATCACATTTTGTGATACCATATTCGTAACCTCTTTCTTATTCAGGATAAACATAAAGTCTTTCGGGAAATGATCAATATTTCTCCTGACTGCCTGTTTAAGCACCCGGGTTTCAACGCCATACATCTGTGCGAGGTCAAAATCAAACATAATCTTTTGATCCCTGATATAAAATATACGCTCTACTATCTGAGAAGGAAATGAAACGGCCATAATGGAAGATTGAACCATCAAGCTAAAGTAATCCTGGACACGAAAACAGGGTATTAATACTATATTTTATTGCGCTTTTCCCCTACAGGAAGGGATGCCTGGGTACCCTCCTGCTCTCTGCGGTGAGATGAGTCTATGTTTTGAGATTTTTTTCCGCTTATATAAGGATTGCCTTTCAAAAAAAACCGGTACGGCAATAAAGCATCTTTCCCCGCATAATCAACACCGATCCTCGGTGTAGCTATGATCTGTGAGGGTTTTATTTTGAAGCCATCATCTGCAATAAATAATTCATTACCCAGCAGGCTGTTACCGGTATGATGGGTATAGATTCCGAGCGCTTTCGATACATTCCCAGGGCCTTTTGTTAACGTATGATCAAGATGTAACTTAGCGGTCCGTATCAGCATGTCTTCCATTCCCAATACAGGTTCCAGGCTTCTGATCAAAACAGCATGCGGAACTCCCTCCATATGCGTTACCACGTTACATAAATGATGGATACCATAACACAGGTACACATAAGCCAGCCCCCCCGCTGCATACATAATTTCTGTACGGTTGGTTCGCCTCCCACCCCAGGCATGCGAGGCTCTGTCAATAGCGCCTTTATAGGCTTCTGTTTCTACAATCCTGCCTGCCGTAACCACATTGCCGAAAGAGGTTACCAGCACTTTTCCTATCAGGTTCTTTGCGACAGAACACACATTTTTACGCTGGTAAAATGACAAAGGCAATTTATGAGAACGCAGGAGCGTTATAGCTTTCATTACCATAAAAATACTGAATGTGTTAACTTTGCAAAACTAAACTCCCCGATTGTGCTGAAAGAGATGATCATTGCCATACAAGCGTATTTCCAGGCCCACAGGTTTATTAAAAAACATAAACT
>JBKJPR010000376.1:0-3858 GCA_046594275.1 Sediminibacterium sp. | reverse complement strand
AACCCCACCACGATCATGGTAAAGCTGAAGAGATTTAATTTTTGTTTTCCCTGCATAGTATTAGAGTGTGGCTTTAAATGTAGGAAACTTAGGTGAATGGGCAATGATGGCAATAGTCAGTGGTGAATGGTGAGTGTTTATTTATCTTCATCTCCCTTTTTACTCTGACTACTGACTACTGACTACTGACCACTGACCACTCACCACTCACCACTCACCATTCACCATTCACCATTCACCACTCACTACCTCCCCCACAACTTTTCAACCCCACGTGCAAAACTTAACCTTAATTAAATTACAACCTGTCTTCCTGACCATTACATTTGCACCGTATTCGGTTCCCGCCATGCGGGATTAAAAGGGAAGTCCGGTGTGATTCCGGCGCTATCCCCGTAGCTGTAAGTTGTAAACGTGCATTGTGAGTGGTGAGTTGTCAGTTGTGAGTAAATTCTTACTACTGCCTACTAACTACTCACTACTCACGGCTGATGAAACTTCATACCACTGTCCGCCTAAGGCGGATGGGAAGGTGTTCATCAAGCCAATAAGCCAGAAGACCTGCCACGTACAAACCAATCATTCACGGCTTTCGGGTGAAAAGCATGGAATTGTAAAATGCTGCTGCAGCGGCAATTTATTATTTCTCCGTTTTTTTATTTTCCTGAAAGCTCATTGTTCCATTTAAAAACAACCAAACAATGAGCAAAACAATCACGCTCCTCGCAACCCTGCTTACAGGCAGTTCAGTCTTTGCACAAAAAGACAGTTTACCTATTAAAACATTGGATGAAGTAGTAGTTACCGCCAACAAACTGGAACAGAAACAAAGTTCCACCGGTAAGGTTATTACCGTTATCACCAAAGCACAGATCGAAAAAAGTTCCGGCAAAACACTATCACAGGTATTAAATGAACAGGCCGGTATCACCATCAATGGCGCTTTCAATAATGCGGGTTCCGTGCAGACCGTCTATATGCGCGGGGCATCCGCGGGCCGCACTTTGATATTGATGGATGGTATTCCCCTGAATGACCCCTCCACCATCACTACTGATTTTGACCTGAATTTATTTTCTATTAATGACGTGGAAAGGATCGAAGTATGCAAAGGCGCGCAATCAACTTTGTATGGAAGCGATGCCATCGCCGGTGTGGTAAACATTATTACCGTAAAAAAAGATGCACAGAAAGCTTTCAATATTAAGGCAACACTAAGCCAGGGTAATCTTGCCACAGCAAGAAATAATATCCAGGTATTTGGCAAGAAGGATAAGCTCACATACATGGCACGTTATGCCAGGCTCAGCACCAATGGTTTTTCATCGGCCTACGACAGTACCGGCAAAAAGAACTTTGACAATGACAGGTACGATGGTACAGTTACCAATGCACAACTGCTATACCAGTTAACACCGGCATTTTCTGTTAAAACCTTTGCCATGTACAGCCGCTATAAAGCGGGCATTGATGCAGGCGTATTTTCTGACGATAAAGACTATAACATCAACAACAAATCATTTATCGGTGGCACGGGATTTACCTATAAGAAGGCGATGCTTACACTGAACGGTAATTATCAATACAGCGAACTGACAAGGAATTACCTGAACGACAGTTTGCATAAGACGGGTACTATTTATGAGGATAATAACTACTTCGGCAAGTCGCAGTTTGCGGAACTCTATGCCGGAATATTTTTGGGCAGTGGCTTTACGCTGGTAACCGGATTGGATTACCGCTACAACTCTTATAACCAGCAATATTTTTCCATCAGTTCTTTCGGCCCCTACAGCAGTGTTTTCAGTGACACTTCGTTGAACCAGAAAGCGGCGTATGCGTCGGTTATTTACAACAGCGCCGATAAAAAACTAAATATAGAACTGGGCGGCAGGTATAATGATCATTCGCGTTATGGCAATAACAGTACGTATACATTCAATCCGTCATATGCACTTACTGAAAGGCTGAGATTATTTGGAAGTGTATCCAGTGGTTTTAAAGCACCTTCCTTATACCAGTTAAGCATCAATGACAAATTAGATGCAGAGAAATCAGTCAACTATGAAGGAGGTATGAGCCTTCAGCAAAAAGGATTCAGTACTCGGCTGGTGTATTTCAACCGCAGGATCAACAATGGCATCGATTACAATTATATCACATTCAAATATTTCAACTACGTTAAGCAGGTGGTGAACGGGCTGGAATGGGAGATCAGTATCAAACCGTCAGACCATGTAAACATAAACGCCAATTATACTTTTTTAAGCAGTGAGGAGATCACGCAGAACCGGATCACTACTAAGGATACAATAACCTATGATTACCTGCTGCGCAGGCCAAAACACACCATTAACCTCACAGCCGGCGTGGATCTGGCCAAAGGCTTATACGTATCACTCAGCGGAAAATATGTAAGCAAGCGGTTTGATATAGGTGGTTACAAGAAAGCCGATATTTCACTTGCTGACTATTTTATTGTGGGTGCCTATGCCGATTATACATTGAATGAACACGTGAAATTCTTTGCCGATGCGCAGAACCTCACCAACAAAAAATTCTTTGATGTGCGCGGCTTTAACAGCATCCCCCTCCTGTTCAATACAGGCGTTACTTTCAATTGGTAATGAGTATGCCACAACATGAAACCAAAAAATGCCCACGTTGCGCCCGTAATTTCGAGTGCAAAGTGGGCTATATTTCAGCCTGCCAGTGCAGCCAGGTATCTTTAACCTATGAAGAACGGTTATTCATAGAAGAAAAATACCTGGACTGCCTCTGCGGGCAGTGCTTGCAGACTTTGCAGTTCCAGTACAGGCTATACTGCAATCATATTTTTAAGTTTTGATCTTTGCCACAGTTTACGCAGATTTCTTCTGTGGTAATCTGTGCATCTGTGGCAATTTTTTTATTTCAACATAATTGGTGTAATTCGTACTATGGAGATCTACCTTATCAGGCATACTACACCGGCCATCGCCAAAGGCATCTGTTACGGGCAAACTGATCTGGATGTTACGGAAACCTTTGAAGAAGAAGTGGTCAAAACGAGGGAACACCTTCCCGCCAATATTCAAAACGTATACAGCAGCCCTTTACAACGTTGCACCAAATTAGCGGCAGCGCTTTTCCCACACCATACGACCCAGTTGCATGATGACCTGATGGAACTCAAATGCGGCGACTGGGAAATGCAGTTATGGGATGAAATTCCTAAACCCGAGATACAACCCTGGATGGATGATTTTGTCAATGTGCAGGTACCCAATGGAGAAAGTTATAAGCAGATGTATGAACGGGTGGTGAACCGTTTCCGACAGGTAACCCAACAGCCCGGGCCTGCGGTCATTGTAGCGCATGGTGGCGTATTAAGAAGCATCGTAGCCCATATTACCAACACCCCACTCAAAGAATCCTTTGATGTATTCAGCTTTCATTATGGCTGCGTGGTAAAACTGGTTTTGCATGAGAACAGGTTTGTTCATGAGATACTTTATAATGTATCGCTTGCGGGTAAGGAATGGCATAGACCGATGGTGTAGTGAGGGGTGAATGGTGAGTGGTGAGTGGTGAATGGTGAATGGTGAATGGTGAGTGGTGAGTAAATTTGTGGGGAAACTTACTGTCTACTGACCACTCACTACTCACCAAAATATCTGCTAACTTTAATAAAACATCCCCATGGACTTCCGCCTTGATGAACTGCTCACGGTAACGTTTACCCTGTTCGCGGTGATAGATGTTGTGGGTTCTATCCCCTTGCTGATATCATTGAAGGAGAAAATAGGTGGCATCCGTTCCCTGCAGGCCACATTTGTTTCAGGGGCCCTGATGCTGCTGTTTCTCTTTGCCGGTAAG
>JBKJPR010000225.1:0-6401 GCA_046594275.1 Sediminibacterium sp. | reverse complement strand
TACCTTTAATTTGCCTTTAGTACCTTTTTTTGTGGTTATAACGATCGCACCATTGATACCGGCTGAGCCGTACAAAGTAGCCGCCTGGCCACCTTTCAGGATAGCCACGTTCTCAATGTCATTCGGGTTAATCAAAGCAAGCACAGTTGAAGTGGTCTGCATACCATCCAGCACAACCAGCGCTTCGTTATTACCAGTTAAAGAACGGTAACCACGCAGTACTACCTTCACAGAAGGGTCTACACTGTTGTTTACATTATAAATGGCCAGACCGGAGACTTTACCGGCTAATGCCTGTGCCAATTGCGGAGAACGGCCCACATTGAGTTCTTCATTAGAAACCCTTGCATAGGCATAACCAATATCTTTCGCTTTTTTTCGTATCCCCTGAGCCGTAACAACAACTGACTCAAGTTCATTTACCGATTTAGCAAGCGACACGTCCAAACTGTTGGAGTTACCCACTTTTTGCTGATAATCAATAAAATTAATCGCACTGAATATCAGCACATCCGAGGGAGAGGCACTTATCCTGAAAGCACCATTCTGGTCAGCAACGGTAGCAGTATTAGTGCCTTTGATTTTAACTGACGCGCTGGGTACAGGCGCCCCCTGGTCATCTTTAACAGTACCCGTAACAACGCGTACCTGTGCAATGGCTGCTATCGAAAAACATAGCAAAGCCACTAAAAGTGTGGATACAATTTTCTTCATTTTTTTAGTTTTTTGATAAACTTTTGAGTGGGCGAATATAGCTAAATACATAAAACGTTAAAAAAAAACTAATTTTTCCGTTTTTTGCAATCAGTTAACATCGCCTGACCATGATTTAGACCATTAGATGGGATTAAATGCTGCGCAAAATGTAAAATAATAATAAATAATATTAATTTATATTGTGTAAAATATTGTTTATCAACAAAATTTTGATCCCGAATGCGCTACTTTTTTATGGCTCCCGCAACCACCTAAATTTTATAACCCTGATTGTTGCCTGCTATTAACAGATTTCTAAAAAAAAAATAAGCAGAAGCCCAATTCAGATATTTTTGCGCTTATGGTATTATTAGACGGAAAAATCGCCTCCGCGGCGGTAAAACAGGACTTATTACAACAAACCCAGGCACTTAGGGGGGCCGGCAAACGTACCCCTCACCTGGCAGCGATACTGGTGGGAACCAATGGCGCCAGCGAAACCTATGTAGCCAGTAAAGTGAAGAGTTGTGAGGAGATCGGATTCCAGTCAACCCTGATCCGTTTTGAGAATGATATTCCGGAATCTGCCCTGCTGGAAGCCATTGCCCGGTTAAATACCGATCAGGGTATAGATGGCATACTGGTTCAGTTGCCTTTGCCCAAACAGATCAGCGAACAGAAAGTGATCGAAGCCATTGATCCTGCCAAAGATGTTGACGGGTTCCATCCCAGCAGCGCTGGCAAATTAGTACAGGGTCTTCCCAGCTTTATTCCTGCCACTCCGTATGGCATCATGCTCATGCTTGATTATTTCCATATCGAAACAAAAGGGAAACATGCTGTTGTAATCGGACGGAGTAATATTGTGGGCCGTCCCATGAGTATCTTGCTCAGCAGCAATCATAAACAGGGTAACTGCACCGTAACTATCTGTCATTCGCATACACATAACCTCAAAGAAATTTGTTTACAGGCCGATATACTGGTTGCTGCCCTGGGCAGACCGGAATTTGTAAAAGCGGATATGGTAAAAGAAGGGGCGATTGTTATTGATGTTGGCATCACCCGGGTAGATGATCTAACCGCAAAAAAAGGATTCCGTATTAAGGGGGATGTTTGTTTCGCAGAAGTAGCGCCCAAAACTTCCGCTATCACGCCAGTACCGGGAGGCGTTGGCTTAATGACCATCGCCGGATTATTAAAGAATACGATGCAGGCTTATAAACTGAGAACTGAAAACTAAAAAGCATTACGCTGAAAGAATTAGTCGTAAGAAATACGGGCATTTTCAAATTAGGTTTCAATAAGAGGAGGACAGAAGAAAAAGAGGCGAAAGAGTTTCTTTTTTTTTCTTTTCTCTTTTACTTCTCTTATTGCAACGCGAAAACTAAAAACATTACGAGGAAAGAATTTTAGTCGTAAGAAATACGGGCATTCTCAAATTAGGTTTCAATAAGAGCAGGACAGAAGAAAAAGAGGCGAAAGAGTTGCTTTTTTCTTCTTTTCCTTTGTCCTTCTCTTATGGCAACCTTACACTCGCTCAGATAACTCTATTTCGCATAACTACTACCTTTGCATTTGATGACAACTACAGTGACCACCACATTACCCGTTATGGAAGCCTTCTACACCTTGCAGGGGGAAGGTTTTCACCAGGGCCGCGCCGCCTATTTTATCAGGCTGGGTGGTTGTGATGTGGGCTGTTTCTGGTGTGATGTAAAAGATAGCTGGGATGCATCAATACACCCACAGATAACAATTGACAAAATAGTGGAGCAGGCCAAACAATATCCCGGCCGTTTAGCGGTGATCACGGGTGGAGAGCCACTGATGCATAAACTGAATGAATTGACCCAGCAACTGCACGATGCAGGCTTTGAAACCAATATTGAAACCTCTGGTTCCTCCCCGCTCAGTGGCGAATGGGATTGGATCTGCTTATCCCCTAAAAAATTCAAAGCACCCGTTCCGGAAATCATTCCTTTCGCGAATGAACTGAAAGTGGTGGTATATAATAAGCATGATTTTGAATGGGCCGAAACCTATGCCGCGTTAGTGAACCCTGGCTGCAAGCTGTACCTGCAACCTGAATGGGACAAAGCTGCCGAAGTAACTCCTTTACTCATCAGTTATATAAAAGCACATCCTCAATGGGAACTGAGTTTGCAGGTGCATAAATATATCAACGTCCCTTAAACTATTTTGGCATTTTGAAATGGGGAGATTGGGAAATTGATAAACGAACTTTAACAGTACTCTTTTTATGTTTTTCCCGAACTTGGGGTCTTTACCTGAGCGTATGAAAGCAATATTCTTTTTAGGTTTTTTCTTAACCATATATTCGTCTGTTTTTTCACAGGTATATGAACCGGAACAGGTCAGCGCCAAGGCGGTGAAGCTGTACGAAAAAGCGCTGGACAAACTTAAGGATGAAGCCCTAAGTGAAGCGATCCCTTTATTACTAAAAAGCATTAAGGAGGATAGCAATTTTGTAGATGCTTACTTATCTATGGCTGGCGCATTTGGCCAGTTAAAAAAATACGACCAGTCGGTAAAACTATATGAACGGGCAAGGAGCAAGGATCCCAACTATTTTATTCTCTATGCACTTCCTTATTCAATCAACCTTGCCGGATTAGGAAGGTTTGAAGAAGCATTGGCGGCTGTGAGTTTATTTTTAACGTATCCCAAACTGAATGAGAGGAGCCGTAAAAGCGCAGACTACCGCAAGAAAAGTTATGAGTTTGCAATAGCATATGCTAAACAACATCCCAATTCAGGGTATGCATTCACACCGGTTAATTTAGGCGATAGTGTGAACAGCGCTTATTCAGAATATTATCCTTCAGTTACCGTTACCGACAGCTTACTGGTATTCACCAGGCGGGTAGACGCGACCAGGGAAGACTTTATTGAAAGCCATATTACTAAAAATGGTTTTGCGCAATCGAAACTCATTAACGGCGATATCAATATGGAGCCGAAAAAAGGCGCCATCACCGTATCGCAGGATGGCGAATGGCTGCTTTTTGCAGGTAGATTAATGGACCAGGGTTATAAAAGTTTTGATATTTATATTTCCTACCTCACCCCGGAGGGATGGAGCGAGCCCCAAAATCTGGGGCCAAATATCAATACAGAATTTTATGAAAGCGGCCCCGCACTCAGCCCGGATAAAAATGCTTTGTATTTCTGCAGTGACCGGCCGGATGGGACTGGAGGAATAGACCTGTATGTAAGTTACCGGCAGCCGAATGGCAAATGGGGCTCCGCAATAAATATGGGGCCGGCCATCAATTCAGCCGGGGATGAGCAGGCGCCGTTTATCCATGCAGACAATCAAACTTTATATTATACTTCGAATGGGCTGCCCGGCTATGGCAATACAGATCTTTTTGTGATACATAAACAACCGGATGGAAAATGGGGAACACCCGAAAATCTCGGCTATCCGATCAACACCATAGAAAACGAGGGAAGCCTTGCCGTATCAGCTAATGGATTAACTGCCTATTATGCCAGTGACCGCAGTGATAGCAGGGGAGGCTTTGACCTGTACAAATTTGATCTTCGACCCGATATCAGGCCCTACCGCACTTTATATGTAAAAGGAAAAGTGATCGATAAAAAGACAAATAAACCACTGCCTTCATCGGTAGAACTAACAGATAATACCACCAACAGGGCTTTGATGAAGGTACAGACAGATGAACTGGGCGAATATTTTATCACCCTTCCAACTGGGAAAAATTATACGTTTACAGTAAACCGGAAAGGATACCTGTTTTACAGTGAACAGTATGAATTGGGTAAGAAAGAAGCTGATAGTGTTTATAAAAAAGATATATACCTGCAACCGGTGGAACTCAATGCAGTGTTTACTTTCAACAATATCCAGTTTGCGAATAATGCATACGAAATTCCTTCTGCCGGTTATATTGAGCTGGATAAACTCTTACAGGTATTAACCGAAAACCCATCCCTCAAAGTAGAGATCAGCGGGCATACAGATAATGTGGGCAAACCGGAAGACAACCAGAAACTCTCCACCAACCGGGCCAGGGCTATTGTTGATTACCTGGTAAGTAAGGGTATTGCTGTAAAAAGGCTGAGCTTTAAAGGATACGGAGCAATTCAACCGGTGGCCGACAACAATACCGAGACAGGCAGGGCAAAAAACAGGAGAACTACGTTTACAGTAACCGGCCTATAGGGTATAAATACCTGTACATCATTTTCATTTTTTTTAGACATTGGGCAATGGTTTCGTACCCTGTTTAACCCGAAAAAATGAAAGATGAATTGTATTACCAGGTTGCTTTGACAATGATCCCGGAAGTAGGCCCTGTACGCACCCGGTCACTTATTGAGCATTTTGGGGAAGCCTCGGCTGTTTTCAAAGCAAAGAAAAAAGAGATCAGCGCTGTTGAAGGTATTGGCGAATGGTGCGCGGGTTACATCAAAAACTGGGATGCATTCAGTGAGGTGGAAGAAGAGATCGCATTTACGGAGAAGCATCATATCCAATCCTTATTCATCACCGACAAAGATTACCCGCAACGCCTGCTTCATTGTTACGATCCCCCAACGCTTTTATACTACCGCGGCACAGCCAACCTCAACCACAGCAGGATCATCAGCATCATTGGAACCAGAAGCCATACAGAATATGGGAAACAGGTAACGGAACAACTGATCGCCTCTTTACAAACGCAACAGGCATATATTGTAAGCGGGCTGGCATTCGGTATTGATGCCATTGCACATAAAACATCATTACAATACAGGATACCAACGATCGGTGTGCTGGCCCATGGGCTTGATACTATATATCCTGCACAACATAAAGCGCTTGCCAAAGACATGCTGCTGCAGGGAGGGTTGTTGACGGAGTTCAGGAAAAAAAATAAACCGGATAAACATAACTTCCCCAAACGCAACCGGATAGTGGCGGGTATAGCAGATGCAACGATCGTAATAGAAACAGCCACTAAAGGCGGCAGTATGATCACCGCAGAACTGGCACATACTTATAACCGGGACCTGTTTGCCGTTCCGGGAAAAATCACTGACAGTAAGAGCAGTGGCTGCTTAAAACTGATCCAGCAAAATAAAGCGGTACTGCTCACCAGCGGCGAACAACTGATCGAAATAATGGGCTGGCAGGAAAAGAAAAAGGCATTCAAAAAACAAATAGAACTGTTCATTGATCTTAGTGATGATGAAAAAAAAATTGTGACCCTCTTGAAAGAAAAGGAATCACTACCCATTGATGAGATCTATATCAGGAGTGGCTTAAGCAGTAGTAGTGTAGCTGCTGCTATACTGAACCTGGAACTGCAAAGTGTGGTCTGCTCGTTGCCGGGAAAACTTTATAAGTTGCTATAGAATTATGGAAGCCCCTTTGGCCATTCTGCCTTAGTAGCGGTTTCAAAATAAGTTGGCCCAATTAGGAATTGGGGCCACCCGCCCATCCACACGTGATTCGATCAAGTTATTTTATAACTTTTACTTACCTAAACTTATTATTGACAATGTTTTACGTTTTATAGTCTCATGTTTATAGTCTCCTGAATGATAGAATTGATCCGTCAAGACACTTCAGCCCCCAAGGGGCGTCATGTTAATAGAAAGGATTTCCAGGGATGTTATATAAGCTCCGGAGGAGCGGCATATTTCCGCATCGCCGGTAAGATCGCAATTTT